>JAIENF010000597.1 GCA_019751575.1 Burkholderiales bacterium | reverse complement strand
GAACATCGGTGCCGGGCGGGTCGTCTACCAGGAGCTGACCAAGATCGACCGTGCGATCGAGACCGGTGCGTTCGCCACCAATGCCGCGCTGCTGGGCGCCATCGGCGCCGCGAAGGCCTCCGGCGGCACGCTCCATGTGCTCGGGCTGGCCTCGCCGGGCGGCGTGCATTGCCACGAAGCGCACCTGGCGGCGATCGTCCGTCTGGCATTCGACAACGGCCTCGACCGGGTCATGCTGCATGCCTTCCTTGACGGACGGGATACGCCGCCGAAGAGCGCAGAGCCCACCCTGGTGCTGCTCGAAAAGGTGCTGGCGAAGGCCGGTTCGCCGGCGACGGCGCGCATCGCGTCGATCGTCGGGCGCTATTTCGCGATGGACCGCGACAAGCGCTGGGAGCGGGTCCAGGTCGCCTACGACCTGCTGACCCTGGGCCGTGCCGAGCATGTCGCGAGCAATCCGGTCGAGGGCCTGGCCGGCGCCTATGCGCGTGGCGAGTCCGACGAGTTCGTGAAGGCCACCGCGATCGTGCCGCCCGGGGCACGGCCAGCAGTGATCGGCGATGGCGATGCCGTGGTGTTCATGAATTTCCGCGCCGACCGGGCGCGCGAACTCACCCGTGCGTTCACCGATCCGGCCTTCGACGGCTTCGCGCGCGCGGTGCGGCCGCGTCTGTCCGCGTTCGTCACCCTGACCCGCTACGGCGACGAGTTCGACGCACTGCCGGCGGCATTCCCGCCCGATTCGATCCGCAACGGTTTCGGCGAGTATCTGTCGTCACTCGGCCTGACCCAGCTGCGCATCGCCGAGACCGAGAAGTATGCGCACGTCACCTACTTCTTCAACGGCGGGGTCGAAGAGCCCTACGCGGGCGAGTCGCGCGTGCTGGTGCCGTCGCCCAGGGTCGCCACCTACGACCTGAAACCCGAGATGAGCGCGTTCGAGGTCACCGCCGAACTCGAGTCGGCGATCGCCAGCGGCCGCCATGACGCGATCATCTGCAACTACGCGAACTGCGACATGGTCGGCCATACCGGAAACTTCGATGCCGCGCGGCAGGCGGTCGAGGCGATCGACACCTGCGTCGGTCGCGTGGTGGCCGCGATGAAGGCGGCCGGCGGGGAGGTGCTGATCACCGCCGACCATGGCAATGCCGAAATGATGCGCGATCCCGAGACGAAGCAGGCGCATACGGCCCATACGCTGAACGTCGTGCCGCTGGTGCATGTCGGCCGTCCGGCGAAGATGGCCGATGGCGGCGCGCTGCAGGACATCGCGCCGACGCTGTTGCGAATGATGGGCGTCGCACAGCCGCCGGAGATGACCGGCCGTCCGCTGGTCTCGTTCGACTGATCCTCCGGCCCGAATCGGCGTCGCCGCGATGGCGGCCGGCGGCGGGATGCCGGGCCGGCGGCGGTGCGCGCTGCCTGCGCGGGGTGTTGTGTGCCGCGCTGCTGGCGTTGCCGGCCCTCCCGCCTGCCGGTGCGGCCGAGACCCGTCCCCCCGCGGCTTCGCCCAAGGCTGCGGCGGAGGCCCGCGGGGAATTGCAGGAACTGCGCCAGCGAATCGAGGGCCTGCAGAAGAAGGTGGCTGGCGCGGAGGAAGTGAAGTCGGAGGCGGCCGATGCGCTGCGCGAATCCGAACGCGCGATCAGCGATGCCAACCGTCGGCTGTTCGAGATCGCCGCTGGCAAGAAGGCCGCGAACGAGGACATCGCGCGCCTGTCGGGAGAGGCCGGCGCGGTCGAGTCGCGGGCACGCGCCCAGCAGGACCGGCTCGGGCGCCTGCTGCAGCGGCGGTACGTGGCGGGTGATCCGGATCCGCTGCAACTCGCGCTTTCCGGCGAGAACCCGGCCGAGGCCGCGAGGCTGCTCCACTACTACGGCTACCTGCACCGTGGCTACCAGGCGCAGATCGAGGCGCTGCGGGCCGAACTGGGCCGGCTGGCGACCGTGTCCGGCGAGCGTCGAAAGCGGCGTGAGGAACTGGCTGCGCTCGAGGACGAGGCGGGCCGCGAGCGCAGCCGCCTGGAAGCCGAACGGGGCCGCCACCAGGCGGTGCTGGCGCGGGCGTCGAAGGAGATCGAATCCAGCCGGCGGCAGATCGCGACCCTGCGCCGCGACGAAGACCGGCTGACCCGGCTGGTCGAACAGATCGCGCGCCTGCTGGCGGAGCGGGAGCGCGCCCGTGCGCGCGAGGCGGCTGCGCGCGAGGCCCAGGCCCAGGCCCGTGCGGCGCGGGAGTCGGCAAAGGCCGCGCGCGAAGCGAAAG
>JAIENF010000428.1 GCA_019751575.1 Burkholderiales bacterium | reverse complement strand
GCATGTGCGGCAATGCCGGCGGCCGGCGCCGGATCGGAAAGATCGGCGGGATGCGATCTCGAGTCGGGGGCGGTACCCCGACGACACGCGGTCAGGTATGCAGCGTCGACGGCGGCGCCTGGCCCGGCGGATGCAGGAAGGCCGGCGCCCGCGCGGCCGAGAGCGTGGTGGCAGCCGGCCGGGTGGCGCGGATGGCGTCGATGATCGGCGGTACGCGGTTCGTACCGTCGGCCGCGCCCGCCGCAGCGAACACGCACACCACGCAGTCGAGCACATGCGTCGAATGCGAACGCCCGCCGTCGTCCGGTGCGAGCGGCGCCGCATGCACCGAGCAGATGCCGGCTGCGGATCGTGCCGCAGCGACCTGCATGGCGGTGGCCACCGCCGGCAGGAGCACCAGCGATGCGCTGGCCACCAGCACCAGCGAAAGGACGAACCCGGCAAGGCGCGACGCGGGAACGGTCCGCCGCAGCAGCCCGCCCGCGATAGCCGGCAGACGGCCCTTCGAGCGGCCGGACGCAGGGCTCCGGTGCGAATGCCTGTCCATGCCGGGAGTATATTCCGGCCATGCATCGCCCGGACATCGCCCCCTCCCTGTCAGTGCGTACCCCATGACGCCGGTGCCGCTGATCCTGTTCGCCCACGGCGCCCGGGACCCGCGATGGGCGGAGCCCTTCGAGGCGATCCGCAGCGCCTTGCATGCGCACGATCCCGGGCGGCGCGTCGAACTCGCCTACCTGGAGCTGATGTCGCCTTCGCTGGTCGAGGTCGCGACGCGGCTGCATGCGGACGGCATCCGGCATGCGTGCATCGTGCCGCTGTTCCTGGCCACCGGCGGCCACCTGCGGCGCGACCTGCCGGCGATGGTCGAGACCCTGCGCGGCACCCTGCCGGACTTCACGCTGGATGTGCGGCCGCCACTGGGCGAATCGCCCGAGATGCGCGACGCGATCGTGGGCTGGCTCGCCCGGATGTGAAGCCAGGGCCGTCCCGCCCGCGTGCTAACATTTCAGGCTGTCCTCGTGCGGCCCTGGCCGCAGATCGAACATCCGGCTGGAGAACCCCATGAGCACGCATCGCATCGCAGTCATCCCCGGCGACGGCATCGGCAAGGAAGTGATGCCCGAAGGCATCCGGGTACTGGAAGTCGCAGCCCGCAAGTTCGGCATCTCGCTGCAGTTCGACCACTTCGACTGGGGCTGCGACATGTACGGCAAGTACGGTTCGTGGATGCCGGCCGACTGGAAGGACCAGATCGGCGGCCATGACTGCCTGTACTTCGGCGCCTCCGGCTGGCCCGCGACCGTGCCCGACCATGTGTCGCTGTGGGACTCGCTGATCAAGTTCCGCCGCGAGTTCGACCAGTACGTGAACCTGCGTCCGTGCCGGCTGATGCCCGGCATCAAGAGCCCGCTCGCCGACCGCAAGCCGGGCGACATCGACTTCTGGATCATCCGCGAGAACACCGAGGGCGAGTATTCGTCGATCGGCGGCCGATCGTTCCCCGGCACCGACCGCGAGGTGGTGTGCCAGCAGTCGACCTTCACCCGCATCGGCACCGACCGCATCCTGAAGTTCGCGTTCGAGCTCGCCAACAAGCGGCCGAAGAAGCACCTGACCTCGGCCACCAAGTCGAACGGCATCTCGATCACCATGCCCTACTGGGACGAGCGGGTCGAGGAGATGGCGAAGCATTATCCGGCGGTGAAGTGGGACAAGTACCACATCGACATCCTGTCGGCGAACTTCGTGCTGCATCCCGACTGGTTCGATGTCGTCGTCGCCTCGAACCTGTTCGGCGACATCCTGTCCGACCTCGGACCGGCCTGCACCGGCACCATCGGCATCGCACCCTCGGGCAACATCAACGCCGACCGCAAGTTCCCCTCGCTGTTCGAGCCGGTGCACGGCTCGGCGCCGGACATCGCCGGCAAGGGCGTGGCCAACCCGATCGGCGCGATCTGGTCGGGCGCGATGATGCTCGACCACCTGGGCTATCCGCAGGCGGGCGATGCGATCGTCAAGGCGATCGAGAAGGTGCTCGAGCCGGGCAGCGGCGCGCCGCGCACCCGCGACATCGGCGGCACCGCCGGCACCGTCGACCTCGGCAAGGCGATCGCCGAAGCGCTCTGAGCCTTTCGTGCAGCCGCCGGGCCACCGCCACTGGTCCATCCTCCCGCTGACCGTCATCACCGTCACCACGCTGGTCCAGGTGGTGACGGTGATGGTCGGCAACAGCATGGTGGTGATCGCCCCGGCGATGGCCA
>JAIENF010000316.1 GCA_019751575.1 Burkholderiales bacterium | reverse complement strand
GATGATGTCGCGATAGACGTCGGTGCCGGTCAGGGCGAGCACCAGCGGGCGTCCCGGACAGGCCCGGTGGAAGCGCACGATGGAAGGATGGCTGCGCCGCGCATGCAGGGCCAGCATCAGCGCCGCCGGCGCCCGGGCCTCGTGCGGATCCTCCGCAGGCGGGTGCCACTCGGTGCATACGCGCACCGTATGGCCGGATCGGCGCAGCAGCCGTGCCCAGCGGATCGCCGTGTTGCGGTTGCCGGCGCGTGAAGCCGGCGGCGCCGGCGTGACCAGGACGATCTGCATGGATGGCCTCTCCAGCCAAACGCGTAAACTCGCGAGTGTAAGGGGGACGGCCGTTTCTGGCCGGCCGCCCGGGATCCAGCGTCCAGAGGACCGTTCCAGCATGCACAGCGAGCACACCGCGTACAGGTCGATTGGTGCCATGTCCACCCGCGCAGCCGCGTCCGTGGCCGACGCCGGCGCGGTGCCGGCCATGGACGGTTGTGTCGCAGGCGTCGGACGCGAGGCCTGCATCATGCCTTGCAGGTGGCGCGCGGCCGTACGCTCGCGCTGATCGACAGCCTGCCCCGCGAGGCATTGCTCGGGCCTCGGCTTTCGATCGTGAACCCGCCGCTCTGGGAACTCGGACACCTGGGCTGGTTCCAGGAGCGCTGGCTGCTGCGTCCGCGAAGCGATGGCACGCTCGGGCCGTCACGGATGCCCGGTGCCGACGCGCTCTACGATTCCTCGGTGGTGGCGCATGCGACCCGCTGGGACCTGCCGCTGCCGACGCTCGATGAGACGCGTGCCTACCTGTCCGGGGTGCTCGCGCAATCGCTCGAGCGGATCGACCGGACGTGGCCGGACGCGCCCACCGGCGAGTCGGGTCGGAGCATCGCCTTCCATGCCACGGTCTGCGCCCAGCACGAGCAGATGCACGCCGAGGCCTTTGCCTATTCCCGGCAGACGCTCGGCCATGCCGCACCGCCCTGCGAGGTCCCCGGGGCAGGCTCCGGGGACGGCCGCATCCCGGAACCCCCGGTGCACGGCGCGGACGTGTCCCCCGTGGCCGATGCGGATGCGTGGATCGAGGGCGGCACGTTCCAGCTCGGTGCCCGTCCCGCCGATGGTTTCGTCTTCGACAACGAGAAATGGGCGCATCCGGTGCGGGTCGAGCCTTTCTCCATCGCGCGCACACCGACCACCTGCGCGGCGTTCGCTGCGTTCGTCGACGATGGCGGTTACCGGGAACCGCGCTGGTGGACAGAGGCCGGCTGGGCATGGCGGCTTGCCGCCGATGCGGACCGGCCTGCGTACTGGCGCCGCATGCAGGGACGCCAGGGCTGGGAGGTCCGCCGCAACGATGGCTGGCAGGCGTTGCGTGCGGACGAGCCGATGCTGCACGTGAACGCGCATGAAGCCGAAGCATGGTGCCGTTGGGCAGGACGACGGTTGCCCACCGAAGCCGAGTGGGAGCGCGCGGCTTCGGTCGGGGCCGGGCCGCAAGACGACAGGCGGCGCCATCCATGGGGCGATGCCGCACCCGACCCGCGTCGGGCCAACCTCTGGTTTCCGGGATCGCCCGCGGTCCTGGCCGGCGTCCATGCGCATGCGCCTGGCGACAGCGCGCACGGCTGCAGGCAGATGACCGGGAACGTGTGGGAGTGGACCGCCAGCGCCTTCCAGGCCTACCCGGGCTTCGTGCCCGATCCGTACCGGGACTACTCCCAGCCCTGGTTCGGCAGCCACCGGGTGCTGCGCGGGGGATGCTTCGCGACGGCGGCGTCGCTGATCAGGAACACCTGGCGCAACTTCTTCACGCCTGACCGGCGCGATGTCTACGCGGGCTTCCGCAGCTGCGCCCCGGTCGTTCGATGAAGCACCAGCCGCTCTGGTACGTGCGCCGCGATGGCAAGCTGCTCGGCCCGCATCCACGGCAGGTGGTGGTCGACTGCCTGCTGCTCGGTCGCTTCGACTGGGAAGATCCGGCGAGCCAGGATGGCCGCGCATGGCAGCCGCTGAAGATGCATCCGGAAATCCTCGCCGCGATCGAGCCGCTGTCGCGCGAGGCCCTGCCCGTTGCAGGCGAGCCGTTGCCGGTCAGCTGGCACAACGAGCGGCTCGCCGCGGCCCGCCGATGGGCCGACGAACGCACCGGCATCGACCGTCGCACCGGCGAGGAGACCAAGACCGTCGCCGAGCTCACGAGTGCCGATCAGCGCCGTTCGCTCGACGAGCGGCGCCAGCAGCGGGAACTGCTGCAGGTGGTGCTCTGGCGCC
>JAIENF010000603.1 GCA_019751575.1 Burkholderiales bacterium | reverse complement strand
GGCAAGGATGGCGATGGCCGTTTCCGGATGCAGGGTGCGGTCACCATCGAATCTGCGCGCGCCGTGCTGGACGCCGGACTCGGCATGCTGCCAGCCGGCGGCGAGATCGAGATCGACCTCGCCGGCATGTCCGCGTTCGACTCGGCGGCGCTGGGCGTGATGTTCGAGTGGCGGCGGCGCACCGCAGCCGGTGGCCTGCGCATCCGCTATTCCAACCTGCCGCCGAAGCTGGCGACACTGGCGAAGCTGTATGGGGTCGATACGCTCCTGCTGCCACCGGCCGATGCCTGACGACGGCGCACGCACCGGTCGCCAGCCCTGGTGAACGCCGCAATCTCGATCGAGGGGTTGTCCAAGCGCTATGGGTCGCTGCTGGCACTGGACGGGGTCGACCTGAGGGTCGAGCCGGGCGAATTCTTCGGCCTGCTCGGACCCAACGGCGCCGGAAAGACGACCCTGATCAGCGTGCTCGCCGGGCTGGCCCGGGCCAGCGCGGGCCGGGCGTCCGTGATGGGCCATGACGTGGTCGACGCCTACCGTGCCGCGCGCCGGCACCTCGGCGTGGTGCCGCAGGAACTGGTGTTCGATCCGTTCTTCACGGTGCGCGAGACGCTGCGCATCCAGTCCGGGTACTTCGGTTTGCGCCACAACGACGCGTGGATCGACGAACTGCTGGAAAGCCTCGACCTCGCCGGCAAGGCCGACACCAACATGCGAGCGCTGTCGGGCGGCATGAAGCGTCGGGTGCTGGTCGCCCAGGCGCTGGTCCACAAGCCGCCGGTGGTCGTGCTCGACGAACCGACGGCCGGGGTCGACGTCGCGCTGCGCCAGGGGCTGTGGGAGTTCATCGGACGCCTGAACCGTGCAGGGCATACCATCGTGCTCACCACCCACTACCTCGAAGAAGCCGAGACCCTGTGCAACCGGATCGCGATGCTCAAGCAGGGGCGCATCGTCGCGCTCGACACCACGGCGAACCTGCTGCGCGTGGCGCGCAGGACGCAGAAGACGGTGCGCATCCGCCTGTCCGGCGGCCCGCTGCCCCCGGCGATCGCCGCGCGCAACCCGGTGCGCGACGGCGACGTGGTGTCGATCGCGCTCGATGCCTACGGCGACCTCGAGCAGATCCTTGCCGAGCTGCGCGTCGCGGGCGAGTCGGTGCAGGAACTGGAGGTCATCCAGCCCGACCTGCAGGACGTCTTCATGCAGGTCATGACCCGGCATTGACCGGCCGTCGATGAGCGCGGCGGTCCCGGCGCGTTCATCCCGCTCGGTCGTCGCCACGCTGGGCACGACCCAGACCATCGCCTGGGCGTCCAGCTATTACCTGCCGGCGGTGCTTGCCGATCCCATCGCACGCGACCTCGGGGTCGCACCCGGGCTGGTTTTCGCCGCGTTTTCGGTGGCCCTGCTGGTGTCCGGCGCGCTCGGGCCGCTTGCCGGCCGGCTGATCGACCGGCGGGGCGGGCGCGAGGTGCTGTGTGCGTCGAACGTGATCCTGGCCGTGGGGCTGCTGCTGCTGGCCTCCGCCACCGGGCCGGTCATGCTGTTCGCCGGCTGGCTGGTGATCGGCGTGGGAATCGCTGCCGGCCTCTACGATGCTGCGTTCGCCACGCTGGTCGGCATCTACCGCGAGCGATCGCGCCAGGCGATCACCGGCATAACATTGATCGCAGGCTTCGCAAGCACCATCGGCTGGCCGGTGACGGCCCTGATCGAGGACGGCCACGGCTGGCGCATGGCCTGCGTGTTCTGGGCGCTGGTCCACCTCGCGGTCTGCCTGCCTGCCAACCGCTGGCTGCTGCCTTCGCCGCCCCCCGAGGAACCGGCCAGGCCCGCCGAGGCGGGCGCCGGCGCGGTGGCCGGACCGGCGGGAGCGGACGCGTCCGCGCCCGATGCCATCGCACAGGGACAGCGGCGCACGACCATCCTGATGCTCGGCTTCGTGTTCGCTGCTTCGGCCTTCGTCGCCGGTGCGATGGCGACGCAGATGATCCGCCTGCTCGAGGCGATGGGCTCGACACCCGCCGCGGCGATCTTCGCCGGCATGCTGATCGGTCCCGCGCAGGTCCTGGCAAGGGTCGTGGAGTTCGCGCTGGCACGCCGGGTGACGCCGCTGGTCAGCGCGCGCGTCGCCCTGTCCCTGCATCCGGCGGGCGCGGTGGCGCTGGTCGCATTCGGGGCACCGGCGGCGGTTCCGTTCGCGCTGCTGCACGGTGCCACGAACGGCCTGGTGACGATCG
>JAIENF010000350.1 GCA_019751575.1 Burkholderiales bacterium | reverse complement strand
CGGGCACCGAATCCGCCTCCGGTGCGTGCCCCGCCTCCGGCTCCGGCATCGCCTCCGGCTCCGGCGCGGCGAGCGATGCCTGTTCGGGCAATGGCCCGCCTGTGGGTGCAGCCCGCGTTTCCCGGGCGGCCTGGAGTTCCACCGCCTCGGTCAGCGTGGGTATCTGCCGCGCGGCCGGCACTGCCTCGGGACTCGCTTCCGGAGACGTCCAGGTCACCGGCTGGTCGAGCGTGGGAATCTCCGGATGCGCGCGCGCATGTTCGGCCGGCGAATCGGGACCGCGCAGGCGGCCCAGCAGGGCCTCCAGCTTGTCGAGCACTTCCTGCGGGGCACCGTCGGTGCCGCTGCCGGAGGCGCTCCCGCCGTCGGGCGGAGCGCCGCCCGGGGGAGTGAACGGTGCCTCGCCCATCGTCGCCCTCAGCCGCCTGCCGCCGAGCGTCCGGACGCGCCGGCAGCAGCGGTGGCCGTGCCCTTGCCCTGGCCTGCAAGGTCGTGCGATGCGAGCGCATACCCACGCTCGGAATAGAACCGCCAGCGCGTGCGCGCACGCTGGCGGTCGTCCGGGTCGAGCGACACGATCTCGACCAGGCGTTCGAATCGGCTGAACACGGCCGGGGTTTCATCGGTCAGGTTGAGCAGGACCTGGTCGTGCGGCAGCGGATCGGCCACGTGGTCGACGATCACCGGCGTCCGTGCCGCAAGCGGATGCGCCGCCCGCACATGCGGCAGGAAGCTGAGCTGGGCGAACGTCCACATCAGCCGGTCGACGCGCTCGGACTGCGCCTCGTCCGCAGTCAGCACGAACAGGCGCGCGCCGCGCTCGATCGCCTTCGCGGCGATCTTGCAGGCGGTGCGTTCGCGCGCCTCGACGTTGATGTAGAAATCGACCCGGGTCATCGTGCCTGCCGTCGCCGTGCGCGGTCGCCGACGCTGCCGCGGCTCAGGTGCGCGCCGAGCGTGCGCGTGCCACCAGGAACTCGGTGAGCAGCGGTACCGGTCGCCCGGTCGCACCCTTGTCGCGACCGGACTTCCAGGCGGTCCCGGCGATGTCCAGGTGGGCCCAGGCGAACTTGCGCGCGAAGCGGGCGAGATAGCAGGCCGCGGTGACGCTGCCCGCCGGCCTGCCGCCGATGTTCGCGAAGTCGGCGAAGTTGCTCTTCAGCTGCTCCTGGTAGTCCTCCCACAGCGGCATCTGCCAGACACGGTCCCAGGCCGCGTCGCCCGCCTGCTGGACCTCGCGTGCGAGCGTCTCGTTGTTCGCGTACAGGCCGGAGGCGACATGGCCGAGCGCGATCACGCAGGCGCCGGTGAGCGTCGCGACGTCGATCACCAGTGCGGGCTGGTGGCGTTCGCACCAGGTCATCGCATCGCACAGCACCAGCCGGCCCTCGGCATCGGTGTTGAGGATCTCCACGGTCTGGCCGGACAGGGTCGTGACGATGTCGCCCGGGCGGGTCGCATTGCCGCCGGGCATGTTCTCGGCGGCCGCGACGATCCCGATCACGTTGATCGGCAGCTTGAGCATCGCGACGGCCTTCATCGTGCCCAGGACGCTGGCGCCCCCGGCCATGTCGAACTTCATCTCGTCCATCTCGGGGGCTGACTTCAGCGAGATGCCGCCGGTGTCGAACGTGATGCCCTTGCCGATGAGGACCACCGGTGCAGACTTGCGGTCGCCCCCCTGCCAGGTGAGCGAGATCAGCCGCGGCGGCTGCCGGCTGCCGCGGGCCACGGCGAGCAGCGCGCCCATGCCCAGGCGCTGCATGTCCTTCTCGTCGAGGACCTCCAGCTTGAGCTTGTGCGACTTCGCCAGCGTGCCGGCCTGCGCGGCGAGGTAGGTCGGGTGGCAGATGTTGGGCGGCAGGTTGGCGAGGTCCTTGGCGAAGTTCATGCCCTGGGCGGTGGCGACGCCCTGGGCCAGCGCCGCCTCGGCATCGACGTTGTTGCGCGCGTTCACCTTCAGCGAGATCGAGCGCAGTGCCGGCGCATTGCGCTCGGGCTGGCTCTTCATCTGGTCGAACCGGTACAGGGTCTCCGTCGCGATCACCACCGCCTGGGTGATCGCCCAGGCCTGGCTGCGGCCGGGCACCGGCACTTCGGTCAGGCAGAGCAGTGCATCCCGGGCGCCGGTCTGGCGCAGCGCGGATACCGCGGCGCGGACGGCTTCGCGATAGCCCTTTTCCCTGAATTCGCTGACCGGACCCAGCCCGACCAGCAGGATGCGCTCGAACACCTTGCC
>JAIENF010000611.1 GCA_019751575.1 Burkholderiales bacterium | reverse complement strand
CGGTGCGACCCCGGGCTGCCCGACGCGCTGCGCGGGCCGCCGAGCACCGTCTGGTGCGTGGAACCGGAATCGAACCAGACGTCGAGCGTGTCCTTGATCTTCTCGTAGGCGGACGCGTCCTCGCCGATCAGGTCGTGCGCCTCCAGCCGCTGCCAGGCCTCGATGCCGCCCTGCTCGACCGCCTTCGCGACCGCCTCGAGCAGTTCGGGCGTGCGCGGATGCAGCGCGCCGGTTTCGCGGTGCACGAAGAACGGCATCGGCACGCCCCACTGCCGCTGGCGCGACAGCGTCCAGTCGGGCCGGTTGGCGATCATCGCGTGCAGCCGTGCCTTGCCCCAGGCCGGGAAGAACTGCGTGCCCTCGATGCCGCGCAGCGCCGTGGCCCGCAGCGGCTCCGCCGGCTTCGCGCCACCGAAGCCCGGTGCTTCGTCCATCGCGGCGAACCATTGCGTGGTCGCACGCAGGATGACCGGTGTCTTGTGCCGCCAGCAGTGCATGTAGCTGTGCACATGCTTGCGGTCTTCGTGCAGCAATGCGCCGTTCTCGCGCAGCCGCTCGACGATCAGCGGGTTGGCCTTCCAGATCATCAGGCCGCCGAACGCATCCAGCGTCGACACGTACTTTCCGTCGCCCATCACCGGCGTGAGGATCTCGTCGTCCTTCATGCCGTAGCGGCGGCAGGACTGGAAGTCTTCGACGCCATAGGCCGGCGCCGCGTGCACGATGCCGGTGCCGGTCTCGAGCGTCACGTAGTCGGCGAGGTACACCGGCGACAGCCGGCCTGCAAACGGATGCCTGAACGCGATGCGCTCGAGCGTCGCGCCTGCGGCCGTCGCGATCACCTGCCCCGACAGACCGTAGCGAAGCAGGTTGGCCTCGACCCGGTCGGTGGCGAGGATCAGCAGCGATTCGCCCGCATCGACCAGCGCATACGAGAACTCGGGATGCACGTTGAGCGCCTGGTTCGCCGGCAGCGTCCAGGGCGTGGTGGTCCAGATCACGATCCGGCCCGGCTTGTCCGGCAGCGCCGGCAGCCCGAACGCGGCGGCGAGCTTTTCCGGTTCGGCGAACCCGAAGCCGACGTCGACGGCGGTGTCGGTGCGGTCTTCGTACTCGATCTCGGCCTCGGCCAGCGCGGAGCCGCAGTCGAAGCACCAGTTCACCGGCTTCAGGCCCCGGTAGACATAGCCCTTCTCGAGCAGCGTGCCGAGCGCGCGGATCTCGTCGGCCTCGTTGCGCGGGTTCATCGTGGTGTACGGATTGTCCCAGTCGCCGAACACGCCCAGCCGGATGAAGTCCTTCTTCTGCCGCTCGACCTGCTCGCCCGCGTAGGCGCGCGCGAGGGCCTGCGTCCGTTCCGTCGGCAGGTTCTTGCCGTGGGTCTTCTCGATCTGCACCTCGATCGGCATGCCGTGGCAGTCCCAGCCCGGCACGTACGGTGCATCGAAGCCGGCCAGCGTGCGGCTCTTGACCACGATGTCCTTCAGCACCTTGTTCACCGCATGGCCGATGTGGATGTCGCCGTTGGCATACGGCGGGCCATCGTGCAGGGTGAAGCGCGGGCGGCCGCGGCTCGCCTCGCGGATGCGCTGGTACAGCCCGCGCTGCTGCCAGGCGGCGAGCATCGACGGCTCGCGCTTCGCCAGGTCGCCACGCATCGCGAACGCCGTGTCGGGCAGGTTCAGCGTCTTCTTGTAATCGACCTTCGTTTCTTCGTTCATCTCGCCATCACATCAGGTTCGCCGCGGCGAGCCAGGCGCGTGCCTGCTCGCAATCGATGCCGATCTGCCGGATGAGGGCCGGCAGGCCATCGTACTTTGCCTCGTCGCGCAGCTTGTGCAGGAACTCGACCTTCACCTGCGCGCCATAGACGTTGCGCGCGAAGTCGAACAGGTGCACTTCGAGCGTGGTACGGCCGTTGGCCTTCACCGTCGGCCGGACGCCCAGGCTGGCCACGCCCGGCAACGGCCGTTCGGCCAGGCCGGACACCGTGACCGCGAAGATACCCGCAAGCGGCAGTTGCGCGCGCGGCACCCAGACGTTGGCGGTCGGGAAGCCGAGTTCGCGCCCGAGCTTGTCGCCATGGACGATGCGGCCGCTGATCGCATACGGCGCACCGAGCAGTGCCTGCGCAAGGCGCATGTCGCCCGCCGACAGGGCCTCGCGCACCGCCGTGCTCGACACCCGCAGCCCGTCGACCCGGAAGCTGGACAGCCCCTCCAGTTCGAATGCGTCGCGC
>JAIENF010000230.1 GCA_019751575.1 Burkholderiales bacterium | reverse complement strand
GCGAAGTCAACGTATCCAGCCCAGCCGCGTTTCGCGGATAATCCGCGGCTTTGCCGTGCCCCCTGCGGCGTTGCCGCGCCATAACCGAGCCGCCGATGTCCGCCCCTGCCCAGCCTGCACTGCCCACGCCCGCGCTGTCCGCGTCCGCGATCCTCCCGTACGCCGGCACCATTTTCCTGTCGGCCTTCCTGCTGTTCCTGGTGCAGCCGATCATCGCCAAGCAGATCCTGCCCTGGTTCGGCGGATCGGCGGCGGTGTGGACCACCTGCCTCGTGTTCTTCCAGAGCACCCTGCTCGCCGGCTACGCGTATGCCGACCTGACCACCCGCCTCGGCCAGAAGCGGCAGACCTGGCTGCACATCGGGCTGATGGTGCTGTCGATCGTCACCCTGCCGATCCTCGCCTCGGAAACCTGGAAGCCGATCGGCGACGAAGAGCCGATCCTGCGCATCCTGCTGCTGTTGACGCTGACCATCGGCCTGCCCTACTTCCTGCTGTCGACCACCACGCCGCTGCTGCAGACCTGGTACTGGCAGCGTTTCCGCACCGGCGTGCCGTACCGGCTGTTCGCGCTGTCGAACTTCGCCTCCCTGCTCGCGCTGCTCGGATTCCCGGTGCTGTTCGAACCCTGGCTCGACCTCGATGCGCTGGGCTGGGGCTGGTCGGTGATCTACGCAGGCTTCGTCGTGGTCTGCGCGACCACCGGCTGGATCTCGATCAAGGCCGCGCGCGACAACCCGATGCCTGCGCCGACTGCCGCCGAGGCAGGCGAGGCGGCCGCCAGCAAGCCGTCCATCGGCACGCAGGTGCAATGGCTTTCGCTGTCGGCGATGGGTTCGGTGATGCTGCTCGCGGTCAGCAACCACATCACCCAGAACATCGCCAGCGTGCCGTTCATGTGGGTGGTGCCGCTGTCTCTGTACCTGATCACCTTCATCCTGTGCTTCGACCATCCGCGCTGGTACCTGCGCTGGCTGTACATCGGGTTGCTGATCCCCGGCCTGCCGCTGATGGCCTGGAAGATCCCGTCGCTGTCGCTGTCGGTCGCCGCGCCGCTGTACCTGGCCGGGCTGTTCGTCGCCTGCATGTTCTGCCACGGCGAGCTCGCGCGCCACAAGCCCGACCCGCGCCACCTGACCCGGTTCTACCTGATGATGTCGGTCGGCGGCGCGCTGGGTGCGGTGCTGATCGCGATCGTCGCGCCGCTCACCCTGGACGGCTACTTCGAGCTCAACATCTCGCTGGTGGCGCTGGCGCTGCTGCTGATGCTCCAGCTCGAAGGAAAGCAGCTGCTGCTGGGCATCGCGGTCGTGTTCGCCACGTCCTGGTATGCGACCAAGGGCGCACAGGAGTATTCGCAGGGCATGCGCGTGATGGAGCGGGACTTCTACGGCGTCGTTCGCATCAGTGACCGCGAGCACGACGGCACCACCTACCGGGCGATGCTCCACGGCAGCATCATCCATGGCGGGCAGCTGCTGGGCGAGAAGTTCAAGGGCGTACCCAGCGACTATTTCAGCACCACTTCCGGCTACGGCCGCATGTTCGCCGCGATGAACGAGATCGCCCCGGGTCCGCGCCGCATCGGCGTGATCGGGCTGGGCGCAGGCGTGGTCGCCGCCTACGGCCGCAAGGGCGACGATATCGTCTTCTACGAGATCAGCCCGAAGGTGATCGAGATCGAGAAGCGCGAGTTCAGCTTCCTCAGGGACACCCCGGCCACCACCTCGGTGATCATCGGCGACGGGCGCCTGTCGCTCGAGCGCGAGGCGCCGCGCGGCTACCATGTGCTGGGCGTGGATGCGTTCTCGGGCGATTCGATCCCGATGCACCTGATCACGCGCGAGGCGATGGCGCTGTACGTGAAGCATCTCGCCCCGGACGGGGTGATCATGTTCCAGGCGACCAACCGTTACATCAACCTGATGCCGGTGATCAAACGCCTGGCCACCGAGTTCGGGATGGAGGCAGTGCTGGTGTCGGACAGCCCGGTCAACCGCGGTGGCGCCAGCTTCTGGAATTCGTCGACAGACCAGGTGATCGTCACCCGGAACAAGGCGCTGCTGGCGCATGCGCGGCTGGCCGATGCGGAGCAGATCGCCGATCGCCCGGAACTGCGGACGTTCACCGATTCGCACTACAACCTGTTCAGGATCCTGAAGTAGCAAGGGGGCAGAACACCATCGGTGCATCGGGGGTCAGGTCTTGCCTCTTGCCTGCCAGGCAAAAGGCA
>JAIENF010000711.1 GCA_019751575.1 Burkholderiales bacterium | reverse complement strand
CCGGCCTTGAACCGCGCACGCAGGGGCGCCAGGAACGGCCACAGCAGCAGCCCGATCGCCAGCGCGGTGATGCCGCCCACCAGCCAGTTCTGCCACAGGATGGACAGGCTGCCCTGCGACATGAGCATCGCCTGCCGGAACGAATCCTCGGCACGGTCGCCCAGCACCAGCGCCAGCACCATCGGCGCCATCGGGTAGTCGAGCTTCTTGAACACGTAGCCGACGACGCCGAACAGCATCATCAGCCAGATGTCGAGCATCGCGTTGTTCACCGTGTACGCGCCGATCGCGCAGATGACGATGATCACCGGCGCGATGATCGAGAACGGAATGCGCAGGATCGCGGCAAACAGCGGCACCGTGGTCAGCACCACGATCAGCCCGACGATGTTGCCGAGGTACATGCTGGCGATCAGGCCCCAGACGAAATCCTTCTGTTCGACGAACAGCAAGGGTCCTGGCTGCAGGCCCCAGATCAGCAAACCGCCGAGCAGCACCGCCGCGGTGGGCGACCCCGGGATGCCCAGCGCCAGCATCGGCAGCAGCGCCGAGGTGCCGGCCGCATGCGCGGCCACTTCGGGCGCGACCACGCCTTCCATCTCGCCCTTGCCGAAGTTGTGGCCGTTCTTCGAGATCTGCCGGGCCACGCCGTAGCTCATGAACGATGCCGGCGTCGCACCGCCCGGGGTGACGCCCATCCAGCAGCCGATCAGCACGGCACGGATCGAGGTGGCCCAGAACTTCGGCAGCTGACTCCAGGTTTCCCAGACCACGCGAGCATTGATCTTCGCGCTGCGGCCCTTGAACTCGAGCCCTTCCTCCATCGTCAGCAGGATCTCGCCGATGCCGAACAGGCCGATCACCGCGACCAGGAAGTCGAAGCCGCGCATCAGCTCGGTGCTGCCGAAGGTCATCCGCAGCTGGCCGGTCACCGTATCCATGCCCACCGCCGCCAGCGCGAAGCCGAGCATCATCGCGGCGATGGTCTTCCAGGGCGAACCCTTGCCCATGCCGACGAAGCTGCAGAACGCCAGCAGGTAGACGGCGAAATACTCCGGCGGACCGAAGCGCAGCGCGAACTCGGCGACCATCGGCGCGAGGAAGGTGATCATCACCACCGCGAAGAAGGCACCGATGAAGGAGCCGGTGAAGGCCGCGGTCAGCGCCTCGCCGGCCCTGCCCTGCCGCGCCATCGGATGGCCGTCGAAGGTCGTCGCCACCGACCAGGGCTCGCCCGGGATGTTGAACAGGATCGAGGTGATCGCGCCGCCGAACAGCGCGCCCCAGTAGATGCAGGAGAGCAGGATGATCGCCGAGGTCGGCGACATGGTGAAGGTCAGCGGCAGCAGGATGGCGATGCCGTTGGCGCCACCCAGGCCGGGCAGCACCCCGATCAGCACGCCGAGGATGATGCCCAGGAACATCAGCATCAGGTTCTGCCACGTCATCGCGATCGCGAAGCCGTGCATCAGCAACTGCAGTTCTTCCATCGGAATCCCCGGATATCGCCAGTGTGGACTGGCTAGTAGCCCAGCGCCCGTTCGAGGAAGCCCTTGGGCAACGGGATATGGAACCAGCGCTCAAACAGCACGAATGCAAACACGCCCACCGAAAGCCCGACGGTGACGCTGCGCAGCCAGGTGTAGTGGCCGAGGTACACCATGAACAGCGCGATGTAGATCGCCGACGCGACATAGATGCCGGCGAGCGTGATGCCGCCGACATACAGGAGCGCAGGGAAGAAGACGAGGGCAACCTGTCGGAACGGCCCCGCCTCGACGAAGGCAACCGCCACTCGCTGGCGCTGGCGGATGCCCTGCACCAGCAGCACCAGCGCGGCCACGCAGATGATCAGCCCGGTATAGAACGGAAAGTAGCCGGACTCGGGCCCGTCGCTCGCCCAGGATGCGCCGATCCGCAAGCTGTCGAACATCACCACTGCACCGAACGCGAAGAACAGCGCTGCGACGATGATCTCCATCGTCGCAGTGCTGACCACGCCGGCACCCTCTTCTTCCGGTCGAGCCATGGCCAAAGCCTCCGTGATGCCGGTCGATTACTTCTTCGTGACCCAGCCCGCTTCGTTCATCAACGTGCGGTGCTCGTCCTTCGCCCGGGTGAGCCACTTGACGAACGCGTCGCCTTCCAGGGCCGTCGGGTTGAACGCGCCCTCGGCGATGAACTTCTTCCACTCCGGCGTCTCGCGCACCTTGCGCATCAGGGCGACGAA
>JAIENF010000563.1 GCA_019751575.1 Burkholderiales bacterium | reverse complement strand
GCCAAGTTCGGACAGCAGGTCGCCCACCGACGTGGTATCGGAGGACATCTCCGATCCGCCGCTGCCGAACAGCTGGCTCATGGTGGCCGCGAACTCGCGCTTCGTGGTCACCCGGTAATCGACCTTGGTCCGGGGGAACACGTTCCCGACCTGGCGCGAGCCGCGCACCTTCTCGGGATCGGTGCACAGCACGACCAGCCCGGTCTTGCCTTCCTCGAGCGGCAGCCAGCCGCTCTCGGCCGCGAATTCGCGGCGGATGTTCTTCAGCAGGTCGAGCGGCTTCAGCCGGTCGGCACGGAACGGTTCATACGGGCACTGGAAGAACTGCGCCAGCGAGTCGCCGAGCAGCGGCACCTTGACCTGGAACTCGTCGAGCAGCACGTCCTCGATGTCGATGTTCTTGCGGCGCGACGAGCGCAGCGCAAGCTCCATCTCGTCGGCCGACAGCACGGCACCGGCGACCAGCTGGTCGTACTTGCCGCGCACCTTGAAGGCGGGCTGCTTCTGGCGCTGCAGCAGCGCGATCGCGAGCGTCTCGGCGAGCTGGCGTGCGCCATCTTCCGCGGTCTGGGAAAACGACTGGCCCACCCTGGAATTGATGATCTGGATGACGCCGACCAGCGCCGGCCTGGCGGTGCTTCCCGGCGGGCCGTCCTTCGCCGACTCGCAGACCGGCACCACCAGCATCTGCTTCGTCCGGTAGCCGGTGCGCTTGTCGACTTCCTTCAGGAAGTGCAGCTGGGGGCTGTAGCGCTTCAGTTCCTCGTCGTTGTAGACGTCGTCGATGTTGACCACGCGCCGGGTGCTCGCGACGAAGCCGGCGATGCTCTGTTCGTTGATCGGCAGCTTCAGGTCCTTGAACGAGTTCAGGCCGGTCTTCACCTTCGAGACGATCGAGTTGCCGTCCTCGGTGGTGACGTAGATCGTCAGCCGGTCGGCCTCGAACAACGCGCAGATCTCCTGCGAGAGCTCGAGCATGATCTCGTCGAGCTCGGTCGCCGCGTGGATCCGGTTGGTGACCGCCTGCAGCCCCTGCGAGAAACGCAGGCGGTCGGCGAGCAGGTCGCCGCCGGCACTGCCCGGCGCACCCTGCTGGCCCGCGGGCCTGGCTTCGAGAACGCTGCTCATTCGGGGGTGTCCTCGAGTCGGGGGCGCCGGGATCGCATCGGATCTGCGGCAGCGTGGGCGGTGGCGTTGGCGGTGACCATGGAGATGCAGCGGCCGTCAGAACTCAGAACTCGAACTGCTGGAAGGTGAGGAGCATCTGCGGCCCGAAGCGACCGGCGCACGACTGGATTTCTTCCATGATGACCTCGTACTCGCCCGGCTTCAAGTGCGTGATGTAGATCTCCGCCGGCTGGCGCAGCTTCTCGAGTTCGCTGGCGAGCATGTCCGGGCTCAGGTGCTTGGAGGCCCGGGCGAGCTCGCTCTCCCGGTTGCGGAAGGCGGTCTCGATGATCAGGTAGCGCAGGTTCCGGATCTCGTTCACCAGCGGCCACAGCGCATCGTTGACGGTGGTGTCGCCGGTGAAGACCAGGCTGGCCTGCCCGCTGTCGAGGTGGTAGCCGACCGCCGGCACGACATGGTTCGCCGGCAGCGGCGTGATGCTGCGCCCGCGGCCGAGGTCGAACCGCTGGCCGACCGTGACCGGCTCGTAGCGCATCCACGGGTTGTCCGCGTTCGGGATCTTCGCGAAATCGGGCCAGAGCTTCCAGTTGAACAGGTGCTGCTGCAGCACCTCGATGGTCTCGGGCAGGGCATGCACCGTCAGCGGCCGGTCGCGCATCCAGCCGACGGTGTCGACGAGGAACGGCAGCGAGGTGACGTGGTCGAGATGGGAATGGGTGAGGAAAACCCGGTCGATCCGGCGCAGTTCCTCGATGTGCAGGTCGCCGACGCCGGTCCCGGCGTCGAGCAGCACGTCGTCGTCCAGCACGAACGAAGTCGTGCGCAGACTGCCGCCGATACCGCCACTGCAACCGAGCACGCGCAACTTCATCCGGGACATCTGCCTTGTTTGGTCTGGAACACGAAAACCCCGTCCCAATCGGCCGGCGGAGGATCCGCGCGGTGGATCGCGACCCGATCCAGGTAGAGCTGGTACAGCTTCCGGTCGGGTGCGACTTTCTGGAGATTGAGCAGGTGGACCTCCGCAAGGTCCCAGTTCTGGCTGCGGAACAGCTTCACGGCCTCCTGGAAGCGCATGGCCTGGTCGAGCACCACCGGGT
>JAIENF010000630.1 GCA_019751575.1 Burkholderiales bacterium | reverse complement strand
CCTTCATCGGGCTGCCTTCATTCGTCTGCCTCGCACGTTCGCATGCGGTGAAGTGTGATCACAGGCAGCGGGCCGGTCAAGCGCCGGGAGGCCGCCTTGACACGACGACAGCCGCTGCGCACACTGAAAGCATGGATGCATTGACCCGCGCGGTGCGCGAATCCACCGACTTTCCCTCGATACAGGCCCTGCGCCGCGCCAGCGCTGCTGCCGGCGCCCCCCGCCGCGGTACGGGTCCACGCACCGGCACCGGTACCGATGCCACCCGCCAGCGAGGAGAACTGCAGGCGCAGGTCGCCCGCCTGCTGCGCATCGCACTGATGACCGGACAGTTCGTCCCGGGCCAGACCCTGTCGCTGCGCCAGCTCGCCCACAAGCTCGGCACCAGCCCGATGCCCGTCCGGGGCGTGCTGGGCCAGATGATCGCCTCGGGCGTGCTCGAGACCCAGCCCAATGGCTCGGTGGCCGTCGCACGGATGACCGAACCGAGGTTCGTAGAGCTGACCCGGGTGCGCAAGGCACTCGAGGGCATGGCTGCAGAGATGGCCTGCCGGAATGCGACCCCGAAGCTGGTCGCGGAACTCGAGAAGATCAACGCGCGGCTGCACCGTTCGATCGCGAGCCGCGACATCCTGGCCTGCCTGCGGCTCAACCAGGCCTTCCACTTCGCGCTCTATTCCGCGTCGGCTTCCGAGATCCTGCCGAGCCTGATCGAATCGCTGTGGCTGCGGGCCGGGCCTTTCATGTACTTCTCGCTGACCGCACCCGCCACGCCGTGGGATGCAACCGGCCACCAGACGGTGATCGACTGCCTGCGCAAGGGCAACGCGCGCGGGACGCGCCTCGCCATCGAACGCGACATCGCCGGTTCGGCAACCTACCTGCTGAAGAAGTCCGGCGCGTTCCGCAACGGCGTGGGCGCCGGCCCGGATGCCGCGACCGCCCTGGCGAAGGCACCCCGCGCGCGCGCGGCGCGGCGCTGACCGGGCAGGACGCAGCCTCGATGCGCCGCCTCGTCGGACAGCCGCTGCTGCGGCGGGAGGATGCGCGCCTGCTCACCGGTCGCGGCCGCTATGTCGACGATTTCAAGTGCGAAGGACTGCACCATGCAGTCGTCGTGCGCAGCCCGGTGGCAGCAGGCCGGATCGTGGCGATCGACAGGTCGGCGGCGCGTGCCGCGCCGGGCGTGCTGGCGGTGCTCGATGCCACCGATTTCGCGCACTGCATGAAGCCGATACCGTTGCGCGGCGGCATCCTCCCGGGCCTGGACGACTACCTGCAGCCGGTGATCGCGCGTGGCCGCGTCTGCTACGTGGGCGAGCCGATGGCGGTGGTGGTGGCCACCTCGCGCGCGCTGGCCGAGGACGCGGCGGAACTCGTGCTGCCGGAGATCGAAGCGACGACGCCGGTGGTCACCTTCGAAGACGCGCGCGCCGCGCGGGTGCTGGTGCACCCGGCCACCGGCCGCAATATCGCGGAACGCTGGCAGAGCCGGCGCGGCGATGCGGACGCCGCCTTCGCCAGGGCTGCATACACGCGCCGGGAAAGCTTCCGCTGCCACCGGCATTCCTCGGTGCCGCTCGAGACCCGCGGCCTGGTCGCGCGCTGGGACGCCTCGCGGGCCCACCTCGAGGTCCTGGGCGCGGCGAAGGTTCCGCACTTCAACCGCGACGTGCTGGCCGGGATGCTCGATCTCGATCCGGCGCAGGTCGACCTGGTCGAACTCGATGTCGGCGGCAGTTTCGGCGCGCGCGGCGAATTCTATCCGGAAGACCTGCTGGTACCCGCAGCCGCCCGCCTCACCGGCGTACCGATCAAGTGGATCGAGGACCGGCGCGAGAACCTGCTCGCGATGAACCATGCGCGCGAGATGGACTGCGAACTCGAGATCGCCGCAGACCGCGACGGCCGCATCCTGGGGCTGCGCGGCAGGCTGGTCGCCGACATGGGCGCCTACGTGCGTACCACCGGCGTGATCGCGCCCGCGAAGGCCGGCAGCTTCCTGCCGGGCCCCTACGACATCGCCCACTATTCGTGCGAGGTCGAAGCCGCGATCACCAACCGGACGCCCACCGGTACCTACCGCGGTCCGGGACGCTACGAGGCGAACTTCTTCCGCGAACGGCTGATCGACCTGATGGCACGCGACCTCGGCATCGACCCGGCCGAAGTGCGCAGGCGGAACCTGGTCCGTCGCGACCAGATGCCATACCCGATCGGCAGCCT
>JAIENF010000734.1 GCA_019751575.1 Burkholderiales bacterium | reverse complement strand
CTCGACCGCAGCTTCGGCGGCATCGGGCTGCGCTGGACGCGCAGGATGGAAGTGGCCGGGCGGGCGTTCACCGGCAGCGTGGGCGCCGACCGTGACCGCATGCAGGAGCGCCGGCGCGGCTTCATCAACGACAATGGCACCGCGGGCCTGCTCAAGCGCGACCAGGACGACACCGTCGCCAATACCGACGTGTACGCGCAGGCGGAGTGGCAACTGATGCCGAGGGTGGGCCTGCTCGCGGGACTGCGGCACAGCCGGGTGCATTTCGATTCGCGCGACCACTACATCCGCACGGGAAACATCGACGACAGCGGTGCGCTGCGCTTCTCGCGCACCACGCCCGCTGCCGGGGTGTCGTGGAAGGTGACGCCGCTGCTCAGCGTCCATGCCAACGTCGGGCGCGGCTTCGAGACGCCGACCTTCGCCGAGCTGGCGTATCGGCCGGGCGGCGCGGGCGGCCTGAACCTGGCGCTGCGGCCGTCGAGCAGCCTGCACCGCGAAATCGGCCTGAAGGCGCTCACCGGCAGCGATGGCCACTTGAACATCGCGTTGTTCCAGGTCGACGTGAAGGACGAGATCGTCGTCAATGGCGCGTCGGGCGGACGCACCGACTTCCGCAATGCATCCGCGACCCGCCGGGAGGGGATCGAGTTCGCATGGCGGCAGCGGTTCGCGGGCGGGTTCGAGACCGCGGTCGCCTGGACCGCGCTCGATGTGCGATTCCGCGCGCCGTTCACGCCGGGGGGCGCAGGCATGCCCGTTGCGGCCGGCAACCGGCTGCCCGGCGTCGCACCCAGGGTCGCGTACGCCGAGCTCGTGTGGCGCGATCCGCGCAGCGGTTTCCATGCAGGCGTGGAGGCGCGAAGCAGCGGGAGGATCTTCGTCAACGACCAGAACAGCGAGGCCGCCGGCGCATACGTCGTCGGCAGCCTGCGCGGCGGGTTCCAGCAGCGGGGCCGCGGCTGGCGGCTCACCGAGTACGTGCGGGTCGACAACCTGTCCGGTCGGCGCCACATCGGGTCGGTGATCGTCGCCGATGCCAACGGCCGGTTCTACGAACCTTCGCCCGGACGCACGTTCACCGCAGGCGTGACGCTGGAGATCACGCGCTAGGCGCCCGGCGGCCCGGCCGGCAGGGCCGCCGGGGACGCCCGCCGACCGCCGCGGCTAGAGGTAGATGCACCCCTCCAGCCTGCGGGTCAGGCTTCGATGGTCGGCCTTCGTGTAGTCCTTCTCGAAGGAGTCGGTCATCATGCGCTGCAGCGGGGCGCCGAAGTGGCGCTTGAGCCGGCCCATGAACTGCGGCGCTGCGCAGACGATCAGCCGCTGGTAGTCGCGCTGCTGCCGGCCTGCCTCGAGCGCGTCCTTGAGTTCGCCGGCGAAACGATCCGCCTCGGCCGTCTTCGCATCGGTCGCCGGCTCGTATGCGGCGCGCCGGGTGGCGCCGCCACGACCGTGCGCAGGCTGGTCGGTGATCAGTTCGGAGAGCTTGGCCCGGCTGCGGGCATGGACGAACTCCCGGAACTTGCGCAGGCCCTTCTTCGGACCTTCGTTGATGTACAGGCTTGCTGCACTTGCATTCGCCACCAGCACCCAGGTCACACTCATCGCGCTACCTCCGTTGGTCGACTGCTGCGGGATCATTATGGGCGCCGGTTCCGTCGGACCGCAAACGGTTTCTGCGCGTCAGGAACACCGTCGCCCCGGGTGCCGGATGGGCTTGCGCACGCGGCCCCTTCAGGCTATCGGCAGTTCCACCCGTACCTTGAGCCCGCCGTCCTCCCGCGCGTCCAGCAGCACGCGTCCGCCATGCAGCCGGGCGATCCGGTCGACGATCGCAAGGCCGAGTCCCGATCCCGGGTCGGTGCGCGCGCTGCCGATGCGCTGGAACGGCTCGAGCACCCGGGCGCGCTCGGACGCCGGGATGCCGGGCCCGCGGTCGAGCACGGTGACATGTGCATGCGTGGCGCTGGCGCGGCCGGTCTGCACCTCGATGTCGCCACCGCCATGGCGCAACGCGTTGTCGATCAGGTTGCCGAGCAGGCGCTGGAAGGACAGCGGGCGCAGTCGAACCCGCGGCGGACCGCCCGCCGCCATGCGCACCGGAGACGCGCGGCGGTCGTAGCGTTCGAGCACCGAGCGCACGGCCGCGTCGAGGTCGGTCTCGACCGCCGCCTCTTCGTTGCTGCCCTCGCGCACGAAGGTGAGGAACTG
>JAIENF010000645.1 GCA_019751575.1 Burkholderiales bacterium | reverse complement strand
CTGGCACCGGACGAGTCGGGGCCCGCGCCGACGGGACGTCCCGATCCGGCGCAGTCGCTCCGCGCAACGGCCCGGCTCGCTGGGCGGCGCGTGCTGGTGGTCGACGACAACGCGGTCAACCGCACGCTTGCGACGGCCCTGCTGGAACGGATGGGCATCATCGTCGACAGCGCAGACGACGGGCGCTCCGCCCTCGTACGCATCGCGGCGGGGGGTTATGACCTGGTACTGATGGACATGGAGATGCCGGGCATGGACGGGCTTTCCGCCACCCGGGCGCTGCGTAGCGATGAGGCGGCGCATGGAAGACCTTCCCTGCCGGTCGTCGCACTGACAGCCAATGCCATGGCCGAGGACCGTGCGCGTTGCGCAGCGGCCGGCATGGACGGCTACGTGGCCAAGCCCATCGGGGTGGCGCAGCTCAGGGCCGAGCTCGAACGCCTGTTGCCGGAAGACTGAGGCGCAGGTAACGAAGGAGGTCTTGGGTCATGCGTCCGCGATGCAAGACGCAAGACCTGACCCCCTTCTGTTTCCTGGTCAGGCGGCTTCCTGCAGGCTTGCCCGGATCTTCTGCATCGCCTTCTGTTCGATCTGGCGGATGCGCTCTGCGGACACGCCGAATTCGTCCGCGAGATCATGCAGCGTGGCGCCGTTCTCTTCCTGCAGCCAGCGTGCCTCGATGATCCGCCGGCTGCGCTCGTCCAGGCTGGCGATGGCATTGGCGAGGCCCGACTGGCGCAGCCGCGCGGTCTGCGCCTGCTCGAGTTGCACCGCCGGGCTCGCAGCCGGGTCGGCAAGGTAGGAGATCGGGCCGAACGAGGATTCATCGTCGTCGCCGCCGACCGGCTCGAGCGACACGTCGTGGCCACCCATCCGGGTCTCCATCTCGACCACGTCCTCGTTGCGCACGCCCAGGGTCTTCGCCATGCTGGCGACCTCGGCCGGGCCGAGCGTGCCGTGTGCCTGCTTCATGCTGCGCAGGTTGAAGAAGAGCTTGCGCTGGGCCTTGGTCGTCGCGACCTTCACGATGCGCCAGTTCTTCAGGATGTACTCATGCATCTCGGCGCGGATCCAGTGCACCGCGAAAGACACCAGGCGCACGCCGCGCTCGGGGTCGAAGCGCTTCACCGCCTTCATCAGGCCGATGTTGCCTTCCTGGATCAGGTCGGCCTGCGGCAGGCCATAGCCCATGTAGCCGCGTGCGACGGACACCACCACGCGCAGGTGCGACATCACCAGTTCGCGGGCGGCCGACAGGTCGTCGTTGTCGCGCAGCTTGCGCGCGAGTTCGGTTTCCCGCTCGGGCGTGAGCATCGGCAGGCGGTTGACCGTCTGGATGTAGGTCTCGAGGCTTCCGGTGGCGAGCGAGGGCAGCGGCGTGGCGAACAGCGCGTGGGCCGGCGAGGGCAGGGCAGCAGCGGAGAAAGCGACAGCGGTGGTCATGGATGCGCCTCCTTGGTCGAACGACCCGCGGTGCGGGCCGTATGCATGACACTGAACGGCACTTGATGCATCAACTTTAGCACTTAACGCAGGTGAGTGCTAATGGTGGACCGCAATCCCGACATAATCAATCGGGATTGGGTCTGTCGAGCCAGGGGTTTACGAATCGCTCAGTGGATCAATGACTTGCGCGCCCGCGCGGTGGCCGGCCTGGCAGTCCACCCTCAGCCCGGGCCACGCCGCCACAGGTGCCTGGATACCGCCAGCCAGGCGCCGAGCCATCCGAGCAGGGCGGCGAAGCCGGTGACCGCAGCCGCGTCCTGCCAGGCGAGCGGCTGCAGGACCACCTCCGTCCCGTAAAGGGCTGCGATTCCCGGCAACTGCCGGTTGACCCACAGGACGCACAGGGAGGCCAGCGCGCAGGCAACCGCGCCTCCGACCGTCCCCTGCAGCGCGCCGGCGTAGAGGAACGGCCGGCGGATGAAGCCATGGGTTGCGCCAATCAGCCGGCAGACTTCGACTTCTTCCCGCCGGTTCATCACCTGCAGGCCGATGGTGTTGAAGGCGATGGCAAGCAGCGCCCCCGCGAGCAGGGCGGCCAGTCCGGCAGCGAGCGCGCGTGCAAGCCGCAGGCCGGCATCGAGCCGTGCGGCCCAGGCGGAGTCGAGCTGGGCCAGCGCGACCTTCGGCCAGCCGGACGCTTCCCGACGCAGCGCTTCGAGCGCATCGGGTGCGGAGGATTTCGCGCGCACGACGAACGCGTCGGGCA
>JAIENF010000312.1 GCA_019751575.1 Burkholderiales bacterium | reverse complement strand
AATCCTTCGCGATAGCGCTGCCAGTCGCTGTAGCCGCCTGCGATCTCGACCAGCTTCCCGTCGCCGGCGAACGCGATGACCTGTGTGGTCACGTTGTCCAGGAATTCGCGGTCATGGCTGACCACCAGCACCGTGCCCTTGTACTCGGCAAGCAGCGATTCGAGCAGGTCGAGGGTCTCTATGTCGAGGTCGTTGGTGGGTTCGTCCAGCACCAGCAGGTTGGCCGGACGCGCGAACAGACGCGCCAGCAGCAGGCGATTGCGCTCGCCCCCCGACAGTGCCGAAACCGGCGAGCGCGCGCGCTGCGGCGGGAACAGGAACTCGGACAGATAGCCGATCACATGCTGGCGCGCACCGCCGATCTCGACGAACTCGGATCCGGGGCTGACCACGTCGGTGAGCCGTGCATCCGGATCGAGCTGCGCACGGAACTGGTCGAAATAGGCGATCTCGAGCCGGGTGCCCAGCCGCGCCTTGCCGGCGTCGACCTGCAGTTCGCCCAGCAGCACCCGCAGCAGCGTGGTCTTGCCGGCGCCGTTCGGGCCGACCAGGCCGATGCGGTCGCCGCGCACGATGCGCGTCGAGAAATCGCGGATCAGCGTCCTGCCACCCAGGGCTACCGAGACATGTTCGAGTTCCGCGACCAGTTCCCCCGATGAATCGCCGGCGGCAAGCTTGAAGCCGACCTGGCCGATCCGGTCGCGGCGCGCCGCGCGATCGCGGCGCAGTTGTTCCAGGCGCCGCACCCGCCCTTCGTTGCGCGTGCGCCGTGCTTCGATGCCCTTGCGGATCCAGACCTCTTCCTCGGCCAGCCGCTTGTCGAATCGCGCGGCCGCCACCGCCTCGTCGGCCAGCTGCTGCGCCTTGCGGGCCTTGTAGTCGCGAAACGATCCCGGATAGCTCGCGAGCTGCCCGCGATCGAGCTCGATGATGCGGGTGATCACGCGGTCCAGGAAGCGCCGGTCGTGGCTGACCACGATCACCGCGCCGCGGAATCCGAGCAGGGTGTTCTCGAGCCACTCGATCGCTTCCATGTCGAGGTGGTTGGTCGGCTCGTCTAGGAGCAGCAGGTCCGGCTCGCCAGCCAGCGCGCGCACCAGGGCGACGCGCTTTCGCCCGCCCCCGGAGAGGGTGTCGAACGGCGTCGCCCCGTCGAAGCCATGGGTCAGCAGCAGCGCCGAAACGCGGGAGGGCAGGTCCCAGCCGCGTTCATGGTCGAGGCGGTCGTGCAGCCACTGCATCCGCTCTGCGTTGGCCGGGGTGTCTTCGGCATGCGCGAGCGCATGGTGTTCGGCAAACACCTCGGCGATCTCGCCGAATCCCCCGGCGATCACCTGCTCGATGCTCAGCCCCGGCTCGAACACCGGCTCCTGGTCGAGCAGCACGCTGCGCAGTCCCGGCGTGCGCACGACCTCACCGCTGTCGGCGGCGATGCGCCCGTCGACCAGCTTCATCAGCGTCGACTTGCCGGTGCCGTTGCGGCCGATCAGGCCGACGCGCTCACCTTCCTGCAGGACGAACTCGGCCTGGTCGAGGAGCAGGCCGGCGCCGTAGCCGAGCGATACCCGGTTGAGCGCCGTCAACATCGTGCAGCGCCGGTCATTGAGCCTGCAGGCCGATGGACTTGATCAGCTTTCCGTAGAAGGCGTAGTCGCTGCGCATGCGCTGCGCGAACTGGTCCGAGGAAAGCTGCGGGGTGTCGAATCCCTGCTGCGCCCACAGCGTCCGGAGTTCCTTCCTGTCGAGCGCGCGGTTGATCGAGGCGTTCATCCGGTCGACCACCTCGCGCGGGATGCCCGCCGGGCCGAGCACGCCATGCCATCCCACCAGGTCGTAGCCCGGCACGCTGTCGTTGATCGGCGGCACGTTCGGCAGTGCGCCGATCCGCGTGGTGCCGGTGACGCCGATCGCGCGCAGCTTTCCGGCCTCGACCTGGCTGCGCACCGCCGCATAGCTTTCCCACATCATGTCGACACGGCCACTGATCAGGTCGGGCATGGTCGCGCTGCCGCCGCCGCGATACGGCACGTGCACCATCTTCACGCCGCCGAGCGATGCGAGCAGTTCCCCCGCCAGGTGGAAGCCACTGCCCACCCCGGTCGATGCATAGGTGAGCACGCCAGGCTTGCTCTTTGCGATCGCGACCAGGTCGCGCGCGGTCTTCGCCGGCACCGAGGGGTGGGCGACCAGCACGAACGAGAAGGC
>JAIENF010000800.1 GCA_019751575.1 Burkholderiales bacterium | reverse complement strand
CAGTCCTCCGCGCTCAGGTACTCGAGCACGATCCACAGGGCACGCGGCCGACGTGCCGCGAGCGCGGCGGCGTAGGCCTCGGGCAGCCCGTGGCCGAACGCATCGATCGCGACATCCGGCAGGTCCGTGCAGGGCGGTGCCGAAGAAGCCCGGCAGATCTCGACCCCGTCGAACCGCTGGCGGTCGAGCGAAGGATCGACGGCCGGCTGCAGCGCCGCGAGCACCTCGGGCTGGTCGATCCACAGACGCACCGCGAAACCGTGGTCCAGGGACAGGGATCGTGCCAGCCTCCAGCACACGGCCGCATCGCCGAAGTTGTCGACCACGTGGCAGAACACGTCGAGCCGGTACCGGGCAACGGTCGTGGTCATGGCAGGCGCGGGCAGAGGCCAGTGCGGGCGGGTTCCATGGGCAGCCACTGTACTGGAACCGGCCTGCAGAAGCACCGTGCACGATCGACAACCCGGACACCTTGCCAGGCGCGCCACCGGTCGGGCGAGGCGTGCGATCCTCGCGCGCCATGGATGCCTTCACCTTCTGGGCGCTGCTGCTCACCGGATCTGCCGGGTGGTTCGGCTGGACGCTGCTGGCCACGGCCCGCGGCGCCCGGGCCCGGGCCGAGGCCGTCGCCCGACAGGCGCGCTCGGTACCGGACGCCCTGATCGTGCCGCTGCACGACCACCTGCTGGATGTGGCACTCGGTCACTACAGCGACCGCGAACTGCGCGCGGGCCGCACCCTGCTCGAATTCGCGGTGGCCCTGCACGACCGGATGGATGAACAGGCTGGGCGCGAGCACGGGGCACTGAACCGCGCGAAGATCCGGTCACGGCTGCTGCCGGCGGCCCACCGCCTGCGCGGCGATCCGAATCCGTTCCGCGTGCGCGAGTTCCGCGAGACCTTCCTGCTCGCCCTCGATGGCGAACGTGACACGGTGGTGCTCGAACCCCTGGTCCAGGCATTCAGGCAGGTACAGTCCGGCCGGACCTGACCTCGTCGATGCGGGTCAGCCGCCGCGCCGGGTGAAGGTCACGGAGCGCCAGGCGAGCCCGCTGTCCTCGCGGCTGACCTCGATGTCTCCGGTCGCCTCGTCGCTCTCGCGCACGGTGAATGCCAGGCCCAGCGGCGGCAGCGCGTCCTCTTTCCATTCGAGGCGATAGCGCGCAGCGATCGCATCGGCGTCCAGCCGCGGCAGCTTCGCGTCGGCGGGTTCGACCAGGTCCAGTTCGCCCTCCCAGCTGTCGCCGGCACTGGTGATGCCGCCCGTGCTGTTCGCATACGGCAGCAGGCCGGCGCGCTCGACGAAACGGGAAAGGACCGCCACGCCGACTGCATCGACCGCGGGCGCCGAAAGCGTCGGCAGGGCCAGCAGGGACACGACCGGCGGCGCCGGATCCGCGAGCACGGCAGCCAGCAGGTCGTTGCTGCGCGCCGGATGCTTGAACAACGCGCGCAGGTCGGTGCGCAGGTCAGACGCGACGTTCGCCGCAAGGATGCGCGACGCAGCCCGCGGATAGCCGATGCGGAACGGCGCACCGATGAAATACACGCCGGCGCAGGGTGGCAGCTTCGCCCGCAGGTCGGCGAACGGCTGCCAGTGGATGCGTACGCTCAGGTCCATGGGCGATCGCCGGTTCCACTGCGCGCCGGACCGCCCTGGCGATCACTCACGCACCACCTCGACCTTCAGCGCCTGGGTCACCGTCGCCCTGCGCGTCTGCAGGAAGATGGCGGCATGCCGGCCGAATGCCGCGATGTATCGCGGCTCTCCCAGCACCACTGCATAGTGCGTACGGTCGAGCATCGACTGCCGGAGGTTCTTCAGCATTTCCTCGTTCAACGGGGGCGAGCGCAGGGACACCACGAAATGATCGCCGGTCTCGGGACGCAGGCGGATCGGCGGCGTGAGGGCGGCCGAAGACGGTTTCACCAGCGGCTGGTATGCGGCGAGGAATTCGAGCACGCCGTCGTCGCCGCCGGTGACCGACCGGCCGAGGCGCACGTCGACGATGCGGCCGATCCAGAGCACGGTCGGCTGCACGCCGGCCTTGTTGTTGATCGTCGCCTGCGTCTGGCGAGGCCCCCAGGCCCACTCGATGCCGCCGATGCCGTCGATCAGGTGCGTCGGATCGGACGCCCCGGCTGGCGTGCCTTTCTGCGCGGGTGCAGCCTTGCCAGACGGCGCAGTGAACGACGGCG
>JAIENF010000610.1 GCA_019751575.1 Burkholderiales bacterium | reverse complement strand
TGCTGCTGCTGTCCGACGGACGCCCGGAAGACTACGACGATGGCGGCGACCGGCGCTACCTGCACGAGGACACGCGGATGGCGGTGAAGGAGGCGGTGAACGCCGGCGTGCATCCGTTCTGCATCACGGTCGACACGCTGGCCAACCAGTACCTGCCGCAGATCTTCGGCCGTGGCCACTACCTGGTGCTGGACGATGTCGGCAGCCTGCCGGCGAAGCTGCCGGAGATCTACCTGAGGCTCAGGCGCTGACGATCTGCAGCCCGCGCAGCGTCACGCGCGGGCAGTCCTCCGCCCGCATCCACTCGAGGCGTGCTGCGACCGGGAGGCCGCCCCGGGCCCCGCGGTATACTTTTGCATGAACGTCGACGAACGGACACAGCCTGCTGTCTTCCTGCGCTGCCCCTGGAGTCTCGGTCACGGTCGTGCCGAAGTTGTCCCGCGGTGGACGTGATCGCGGTGGTGTTCGCCCTCCTGCTGGAGCAGTGGCGACCGGCGACCCACTGGCCGCTGCAGCGGATCGACGCGCTGCTGCGCACCGCCATCGACGGTCTGCCCGAACGCCTCGACGGCGGCCGCGAGTGGCATGCATGGCTCGGCTGGTCTCTGGTCGTCGGCCTGCCGGCGCTGCTGGCCTGGGTGGTCGGCGCGGCGCTCGGGCTTCTGCTCGGCCTGCTCTGCTTCCTGTTCATCGTCGCGGTGCTGTACTTCACACTGGGCTTTCGCCTGTTCAGCCATCGCTTCACCGCCGTGCGGGATGGGTTGGCCGCGCGCAGGCTCGACCTCGCCGGCGCTGCGTTGGCCGAATGGCAGGGCGGGCCGTTGGCACCGATCGGCGCGGCGATGCCGGCGACGACCCCGGAGACCATCGCGCGCCAGGCGATCGAGCGCGGCATCGGTGAGGCCGGGCGCTGGCTGTTCGGTGGCCTGTTCTGGTTCGCGCTGCTGCCCGGTGCGAGCGGGGCGGTGCTCTACCGTGCCGCGGACCGGGTTGCGCTGCGCTGGTCCGCCGGGGCGCGGGCGCCGTTGCACCCGGGCTTCGCCCTCGTCTCGGCGGCCGCGCTGCGCTGGCTGGACGAACTGCCTGCCCGCCTCGCTGCCGGCGGCTTCGCGCTGGTCGGCGACTTCTCAGGCGCGGTCGAGGGCTGGCAGGGTGAAGGCCGCGAACGACCAGGCGAGCCGCAGGCGCAGATGGTGGCGGCGGCCCTCGGCGCACTGGGCATGAATGCGAACGCACCCGGCGTGGACCGTGTGCCCGCGCGCGAAGGCAGCGCCGGATTCGATGCCTCCGGCACCTTCGATGCGTTCGACGGTGCCGGCTGGGACGCCGATTCGTACGCGGTCGCGGTGCGACAGATGGATGGTGCGGCATCGCTGGTCTGGCGCAGCCTGCTGGTCTGGCTGGCCGTCATGGGCATCGCTGCGTTGATGGTCTGAACGCTGGACCTGCGTCAGAATGAGCGATCCGAATGGAAAGGAAGCACATGTCCAGGTTCTGTGTTGCAGTGGCCGTCGTGCTCGCATCGGCCGCACCGCTTGTCGGCGCCCAACCGGCGCCCGCGCGGCCGGCATCCACGTTCGAGGTCGAACTGCAGGCAGTCCGTGCATCCCGGATCGACGTGCAGTCGCCCAACACCGCTGCCGGCACGCGCTTCGCGCTCGATTCGCTGACCGGAGACGGACCCTCCACCCAGGGCCGGCTCGAGTTCAGCCACGCGTTCATGCCGCGGCATGAACTGCGCGCCGTCTATGCGCCGCTGTCGGTGTCGGGAACCGGCAACCTGTCTGCGCCGGTTGCGTTCCAGGGGCAGAATTTCGCGACGGGCACTCGGACCGAAGGGCAGTTCCGCTTCGATTCCTATCGGTTCGGCTACCGCTACGCATGGATCGACCGCCCCGACCTGCAGGTGAAGCTGGGCGTGATGCTGAACGTGCGCGATGCGGCGTTGTCGCTGCGTCAGGGCGGGGTCTTCGCCGAGCGCACGGACACCGGGGTGGTCCCGCTGCTGCACGCGCGCGTCGAAAAGCGCCTCGGTCGGGACTGGCGGCTGATCGGCGACGTGGACGGGCTGGTCGGTCCCGGGGGCCGAGCGTTCGACATCGCCGCGAAGGTCGGCTACGACCTCTCGCGCAACACTACGATCGCCGCCGGGTACCGGGTGCTCGATGGTGGCGCGGACAACGACACCGTCTACACCA
>JAIENF010000564.1 GCA_019751575.1 Burkholderiales bacterium | reverse complement strand
CCGAACTGATACCCCACAGGAGTCCGCCCCGGATGCTTGCTGCCTGGTACGAAAGGAACGGTCCTGCCGCCGAGGTGCTGCAGGTCGGGGAGCGGCCCGACCCCGAGCCGGGCGCGCACGAGGTGCGGGTGCGCCTGCATGCCGCGGCGGTCAACCCGTCTGACGTCAAGGCCCGCGGCGGGTCGCGCAAGGTGATCCCGCCGTACGTGATCCCGGGCAGCGATGGCGCCGGCATCATCGATCGCGTCGGGCCCTGGGTCGATCCGGGGCGCGTCGGCGAGCGGGTCTGGGTGTACAACGCGCAGTGGGGACGGGCCTTCGGCACCAGTGCGCAGCAGGTCTGCCTGCCGGAGTCGCTGGCCGTGCCGTTGCCGGCGGCGCTCGATTTCGCGCAGGGCGCCTGCCTGGGCATCCCCTGCATGACCGCCCACCGTTGCCTGTTCGCCGACGGCCCGGTCGAAGGGCTCAACGTGCTGGTCACCGGTGGAGCCGGCGTCGTCGGGCATTACGCGATACAGCTTGCGAAGTGGGCCGGTGCGCGCGTGGTGGCGACGGTCAGTTCAGAGGCCAAGGCTGCGCATGCGCGCGCGGCCGGTGCCGACGCCGTGGTCGACTATCGCCAGGGCGACGTGGTTGCCCGGGTGCGCGACGCGGTGGGCGGCATCGACCGCGTGGTCGAGGTCGACCTGGGCAGCAACCTCCCGTTCACCTCGGAGCTGCTCAAGCCGCATGGCGTGATCGCCGCCTATGCCAGCACCGGCAAGCCGGTTCCCGAACTGCCGTATGGCGCCTGGCTGTGGAAGAACCCGACCCTGCGCCAGGTGTTCGTCTACACGATGCCCGATGCGGCGAAGCGACAGGCCATCGTGGACCTCGCGCGGTGGATGCGCGAAGGCGGGCCGATGTTCGCGATCGCCGCCCGCCATCCGCTGGCACGGGTGGTCGACGCGCACCGGGCAGTGGAATCCGGCACCAAGATCGGGCAAGTTCTGCTGGAGATTCCCTAGCCCGACGGAGTCCCGGCGTTGCGCGCCGTGTCGCGGGCGTGCGCCCGGTGGGGCGCGGACAGGAGATTGACGATGGATGCCGGTGAACGCGAACTGCTGGACGGGCTGGTGAAACGGGTGCTGCGGCATCCGGACGAGGCGAAGGACCTCGACGCCGTGCGGGCGGTACAGCGGCTGGTGGCCGCGCGCTCCGATGCGACCTACCTGCTGCTGCAGCGGGCGCTCGTGCTCGAGGTCGCCCTTGCCCATGTGAGGGCGGAGGTCGATCGCCTGCGGGGCGAGGCGGCCCGCGCTGCGAACGACCCGCAGGTGGCCCCGGGGGCGAATGCGGCGGGGGAAGGGGGGGCGCAGTCCTCGCCCGCCGTCCTGCCGGCGCGCGGCTTCCTGCGGGACGCCGCAGTGATCAGCGCCGGCGTGCTCGGCGGAAGCCTGCTGGTGCGCGCCGCGGAATCGCTGTTCGAGGGAGAGTCCGCCGCCGACGCCGACCTCGACCTGGATGGCTGGTCGTAGCGCCGGTCGATGACGCCGCCGGCTAGCCGCCGAAGAAGTCGCGCACCTTGTCGAACCAGCCCTTCGCCTGCGGGTTGTGGCGCGAGGGGTCTTCCTTCGCGATCGACTCGAATTCCTCGAGCAGCTCGCGCTGGCGGGCAGTGAGGTTGACCGGCGTCTCGACATACACATGGCACATCAGGTCGCCGAAGCCGGTGCCACGCACCTGCTTGATGCCCTTGCCACGCAGCCGGAACACCTTGCCGGTCTGGGTCTCCGACGGGATGCGGATCTTCGCCTGCCCGTCCAGCGTCGGGATCTCGATCTCGCCCCCGAGCGCGGCCACGGCGATGCTGACCGGCATGTCGCAATGCAGGTCGGTACCGTCGCGCTTGAAGATCGAATGCGGCTTCAGGTGCATCACGACATACAGGTCGCCCGGCGGCCCGCCGTTCGCGCCGGCTTCGCCTTCGCCCGAGAGCCGGATGCGGTCGCCGTCGTCGACGCCGGGTGGGATCTTCACCGACAGCGTCTTCTGCTGCTTGACGAACCCGGCGCCGCTGCAGTTCGTGCATGGCGTCGGCACGACCTTGCCGGTGCCGTGGCAGCGCGGGCAGGTCTGCTGGATCGAGAAGAACCCCTGCTGCATCCGCACCTGGCCATGGCCGTCGCAGGTCGGACAGGTGGCCGGCTTGGTCCCC
>JAIENF010000263.1 GCA_019751575.1 Burkholderiales bacterium | reverse complement strand
CGATCGAGCTCGATCAGGCTTGCGCGAATGAACTCGACCCTCCGATCCGCCTTCGACGGCAACCGGTCGAGGATCGCGCGGTCGAACACGAACACGCACCAGACGCGCCTTGCGGCCGCCAGCGCCGCGGACAGGCCGGCGTTGTCCCGGGTACGCAGGTCGCGGCGGAACCAGTACAGCGCGCTTTCGAGCGTTCTTTCGATCATCGGCCGGTTCCCACCCCAGGCAAGGGGCGCGAATTGTGGCGCCCCGGTACGACGATTACAATGGCGGGCCCGACTGACCACGCCCATGCCCATCGAAACGATCAATCTGACCGGCCAGTTCCTGATCGCCATGCCCGCCATGGCCGATCCGAACTTCTCGAAGACGGTCACCTACATCTGCGAGCACAACGAGAAGGGCGCGCTCGGGGTGGTGGTCAATCGTCCGACCGACATGACCCTCGAGGGCCTGTTCGAGCAGGTCGACATCCCGCTCGAGTCGCAGCGCCTGCGCGGGCTGCCGGTGCATTATGGCGGTCCGGTCCAGATCGACCGCGGCTTCGTGCTGCACAAGCCGATCGGCAACTGGCAGTCGACGCTGCAGGTACGCAACGACATCGGCCTCACCACCTCGAAGGACATCCTCACCGCGCTCGGCCAGGGCGAAGGGCCCGCGCAGGTGCTGGTCACCATCGGCTATGCCGGCTGGTCCGCGGGCCAGCTCGAGAACGAGATCGCGCAGAACGCCTGGCTCACCGTCGACGCCGATGCCGTCACGCTGTTCGACCTGCCGCCCGAGGGCCGGCTGACCGGCGCCCTCGGCCTGCTCGGCATCGACCTGTCCCGCCTGTCCGAGCAGGCCGGCCATGCATGAGGCAGCCGACCGCACGCAGACGGCCACCGGCACCGTGCTCGCCTTCGACTACGGTACGCGCCGCATCGGCGTCGCCGTCGGCGACCTCGGCCAGCGCTCCGCGCATCCGCTGACCACCATCGACGCCAGCGACCGCGCCGCCTCCGAGGCGAAGATCACCGCGCTGGTCGACGAATGGCGCCCGACGCGCCTGGTGGTCGGCGTGCCGCTCTCGCTCGATGGCCGGGAACACCAGATGACCCGGTCGGCACGGGCCTTCGGCCGCGCGCTGTCGCGGCGGCATTCGCTGCCGGTCGATGAAGTCGACGAACGCCTGACCTCGGTCGACGCCGAGGCGACGCTGCGCGAGGCCGGCGTCGACCTGTCCCGCCGCGCCGGGCTGGTCGACGCACAGGCCGCGTTCATCATCCTGCGCGCCTTCCTCGACACCCGATGAACCCTCCGTCCTTCATGCAGGCCGACCCGGCCGCGCTGCCGGCGTTCGATACGCTGCTCGACGCACTGGTCGAGCAGATCCGCCCGACCATCGACCCGGCGCGCTGCGCGATGGTCGGCATCCACAGCGGCGGCGTCTGGGTCGCCGAGCGGCTGCACCGTGCGCTCGGCCTGGTTCAGCCGCTGGGCACCATCGATGTCGGCATGCACCGCGACGACCTCGAGACCTCGGGCCTGCGCATCCGGATGCGGGCGTCCATGATCCCGTTCGAGGTCGCCGGGGCCGACATCCTGCTGGTCGACGACGTGCTGCACACCGGGCGCACCATCCGCGCGGCGATGAACGAGCTGTTCGACTACGGCCGGCCGGAGCGCATCCGCCTGGCGGCGCTGCTCGATCGCGGCGGACGCCACCTGCCGGTCGCGGCCACCTTCCTCGGCGCCCATGTGGCCCTCGACGCCGCCCACGAGATCGTGCTCGAGCACTGCGCCAGCGGCTCGCACGCCGACACGCTGCTGCTGAGGGTGCAGCCGCGCCCCACCCCTGCACCGTGACACCGACACGATGACCATGATCCGCAATCCTCAGCTCGATGCACACGGGGCGCTGAAGCACCTGCTGTCCATCGAAGGCCTGCCCAGGGACGTGCTGGTGAACATCCTCGACACCGCACGGCCGTTCGTCGGCGTCACCGAGCGCGAGGTGAAGAAGGTGCCGGTGCTGCGCGGCAAGAGCGTGTTCAACCTGTTCTTCGAGAACTCCACGCGCACCCGCACCACCTTCGAGATCGCCGCCAAGCGGCTGTCGGCGGACGTGATCAACCTGAACATCAACGCCAGTTCCGCGAGCAAGGGCGAATCGCTGCTCGACACCATCTCGAACCTGTCGGCGATGGATGCCGAC
>JAIENF010000051.1 GCA_019751575.1 Burkholderiales bacterium | reverse complement strand
GTGAGCCTGATGCGCCTGAACTGGGATCCGCGCAAGGACCTCGTCCCGGTCGCCGGGATTGCCACCGTGCCCAACCTCCTGGTGATCGCGGCGGACAGCCCGATCAAGAGCGTCGCCGACCTGATCGGTTCGGCCAAGGCCAAGGCGGGCGCGCTGTTCTTCGGTTCGTCCGGCCCGGGTACCAGCAGCCACCTTGCGGGCGAACTGTTCCAGGATCGCGCCGGCATCGCGCTGACCCATGTGCCGTACAAGGGCAGCGGCGCGGTGTACCCGGACCTGATCGCCGGCCGGGTGAACATGCTGTTCGACCTCGCCGGCTCCGCGGTCGGCCAGATCAGCGGCGGCAAGGTGCGCGCACTGGCAACGACCGCGCGCAAGCGTTCACCGGCCATGCCCGACGTGCCGTCGATCTCGGAGACCTTCCCTGGCTTCGAGTTCGGCAGCTGGTTCGCGTTCTTCGCCCCGGCGGCCACGCCGAAGGACGTGCTGTCGATCCTCGAGCAATCGGTGATCAAGTCGATGCAGACCGAGCGGCTGACATCCCGGCTCACGCAGATCGCCGCAGAGCCGGTGCCGCACCCGGGCGCGGAGTTCAGCAAGTTCCTCGCCAACGACATCGAACGTTATGCACGACTGGTGCGCGACGGAAAGATCGCCCCGTTGCAATGACCGGTCGGCGCGGAAGCATGGCCGCTTCCGCGCGCAGGTCGCGAAGGGCATGACGCGGCGGAGCCATCTCCGGCTGGTTATACTGTTGCCATGGAGATTGCTTCGCCCCAGCGCGTTGCCTATGCCGCGATGTCCGCACTGCGGCCGCCGGCGCCGACTGCCGCGATCAGCGTGGCGGCGACCGGCGGGCTTGCGTCCACCGCCGCAGCGGTGCCCGGCAGTGCGGCGGCCTCCAGCACCCGCGTCCAGTTGTCTCCCCTTGGCCAGGTATCCGGTGCGATCGGCAACCTGCTGTCCTCGACCACCCTGGCGAGTGCCGGAGCGGTCGCACAGAGTGCAACGCGCATCGCACAGGCCATCGCCGTGCTCAACCAGTCCATCTCGAGCCTGGCCGTGTCTGGCGATGGCAGCGCCGACGAACTCGATTTCCTGTCCGGTGCCGGGTTCAGCCAGCGCCTGCTTGCCTCCGGGCTCACCGACTCGGTGAATGGGCGCGCCACCGGCGGCTCGCTGGAGTCATTGGGGCTCAGGCCCTTGCCCGGCGGCGCCTTCGAAGTCGATCGCGCCGCCCTCGAGCAGTCATTCCGCACGGATCCGGCAGGCGTCCTCGCACTGGTCACGGACTACGCGCGAAACCTGGACGGCTTCTTCGCACAGCGTGCGGGGGCCCTGCTCGACCGCGCGACGCTCACGGGCGCTGGTGCCGCAGGTGGCGGTCCGACCGCGTCGCTCGGGGACTTCGCGACGCGCCAGGCGCTCGCCGCGTTCCGCGCGAACGCGCTGCTGTAGCGGTCAATACGACTTCGGCAGGCCGAGCACCCGTTCGGCGATGAAGCAGCACACCAGTTCCCGGCTCACCGGTGCGATGCGCGGGATCATCGACTCGCGCAGGTAGCGTTCGACGTGGTACTCCTTCGCGTATCCCATGCCGCCGTGGACCAGGACTGCGGTCTCGCACGCCTGGTAGCCCGCCTCGGCGCCGAGGTACTTCGCGGCATTGGCCTCGGCTCCGCACGACTCCCCGGCATCGAACAGCGAGGCGGCCTTCCACATCATCAGGTCGGCCGCCTCGAGTTCCATCCAACGTTGCGCGAGCGGATGCTGGACGGCCTGGTTGCGCCCGATCGGCCGGTCGAACACCACGCGCTCCCTGGCATAGGCGACCGCGCGCGCCAGCGCGGCCCTGCCCAGGCCGATCGCTTCAGCCGCCATCAGGATGCGCTCCGGGTTGAAGCCGTCGATGATCGCGCGGAAGCCCTGGCCTTCCTCGCCGATGCGGTCGGCGACGGGGACCTCGAGGCCATCGAAGAAGACCTGGTTGGAATCCACCGCCTTGCGCCCCATCTTCTCGATCTCGCGAACCTCGATGTGGCGGCGGTCGAAGGCGGTGTAGAAGAGCGTCAGGCCGTCGGCCGGGTTCGCGCACGCCTCGATCGGCGTGGTGCGCGCCAGCAGCAGCATCTTCGTGGCCACCTGCGCGGTCGATATCCAGACCTTCTGCCCGTCGATCCGGTAGTGGTCG
>JAIENF010000550.1 GCA_019751575.1 Burkholderiales bacterium | reverse complement strand
CCGCCGCATCACTGCCACCCGCGGTTCGAAGCCCTGCTTCTTCCACGCAGCCACGGCCCGGTCGTCGCGCACCACCGCCGCGAGTTCGAGCGTGGCGGTCCGCTGCCGGCGTGCATGCTCGGCGGCATGATCCATCAGGAGGCTGCTCAGGCCGCGGCGCCGGAACGCCTGCTCGACGTCGACATCGACGATGTACATCACCGGTTCGTACTCGAAGGTGTCGCCGAACAGGGGGTCCTCGACCTGCACCCGTGCCGTGAGGTAGCCGGCCAGCTGCAGGCGCGACTGGCCTTCGGTGCGCGCGATCCAGCCGAGCAGCGAGCCCGCGGCGAGCGCACGTTTCAGGCGCGCGGTGGTCTTCTGAGGCGTCAGCGCCGGCGTGAAGGTCGGGTCGATTCCGCTGCTGGTTTCGGCCAGGTGCCGGAACCAGAGGTCGGCGATGGCCGGGGCGTCTTCGGGCCCGGCGCGCTGGACCACGAAACCGGCTGCCCGGATCGCCATGCTCAGCCGCCGCCGACGGTGAGCGACATCATCCGCCAGGGGCCGGCATTGGGTGTCTTTCCGCGGCTGCGGGTGAAGCAGCCGCGCGCTTCGATGGCGCTGCGCACATGCTCGGAAGCCATGTATCCGCCGCCCTGCTTGAGCACCACCTTCACCCAGCGTTGCGGCGACTTCGCTTCGTCTTCGAGGTCCCAGTCTTCCACGCCGACGATCTGGTGCGACAGGGTGGCGACGATCTGCGCCTGGGTCGAAGGCTTCGAGAACACCGGCGCATCGGCGATGACGACGGCGGCGAACAGGTACGGATCGATGGTCGGCGGGAAGGTCACCGCCACGTACGGCAGGCAGAGCAGCCGCTCGCCGCCGGCGGCCTCCACCGGCGCGGCGCCGAAGCGCAGCATCGAGCGCAGCTCGGCCCACAGCGGGGAGTCCTTCGCCTTCGCCGGCGTGTCCAGGTCCCACTGCTCGATGAAGGCCTTCACGCCGTCGGGCTTCTCGAAGCTGTTGCGCACCTTCGGATCGAGGATCGACAGCAGGAACTTGACGTCGCGTTGCTCGACCGCGGCAACCAGCCGCTTGTGGAACTGCACCCACGACGGATCCTTCGCGCCGGCGTCCACCGGCGGCAGCGGCGCTTCCTGGGCGGTTGCCGGCCCGGCGTGCAGGGCCAGCGAGAGCCCGGCGGCGATGCACAACGTGGCGAGTGCACGCATCGCTCAGCGTCCCTTGAACTCGCCGCGGCGCTTCTCGAAGAAGGCCTGCAGTGCTTCGGCATGGTCTTCCGTCTTGTGGCACAGCGCCTGGTAGCTCGAGCAGATGTCGAGGTACTCGGGCAGCGGCATGCGCTGCGACAGCTTCAGCAGGCGCTTGGCATAGCGAAGAGCCTGCGGCGGCTTGTAGGAGATGCGGCGCGCCATGTCCTGCGCGCGGGCCAGCAGTTCTTCCGGCTTCACCACTTCCAGCACCAGACCCAGCGCCAGGGCCTCGTCCGCCTTGATCAGCCGGCCCGAGAAGGTGAGCTCCGCCGCACGCTGGTAGCCGACCGCCCGGGTCAGGAACCAGGACCCGCCGTCGCCCGGGATGATGCCGAGGTTGACGAAGGTCTCGCCGAACTGGGCTTCGGTGGATGCGATCCGGATGTCGCACATCTGGGTGAGGTCGAAGCCGGCGCCGACCGCGGGGCCGTTCACCGCGGCGATCACCGGCAGTTCGCATTCGTGCAGGGCCATCGGGATGCGCTGGATCCCCGACTTGTAGTTCTGCTGCACCTCGTGGACCGGCACGTCGGTGCGCTGCTTCATGTTCTTGACGTTGCCGCCAGCGGAGAATGCCGAGCCGGCGCCGGTCAGCACCAGCACCGAGATGTCCGGGCAGGCGCTCGCCCAGTTCACCACGCTGACCAGCTCGGTGCCGATCGACGAGCCCGACAGCGCGTTACGGATGTCGTCGCGGTTGAAGGTGAGGGTGGCGACGCGGCCGTCGATCGCGAGCGTGCAATCGGTGACCGGGGGTTGTTCTGCGAGCGTGCTGGCCATGGGCGGCTCCGGTTGGGCTGGCGACGTAAAGGCGGGAGTTTACCTGAGCGGTCCGCCTATACTTTGGGGTCAGGTCATGGCTTTTGCCTCACAAAGGGGGAACGCCAAACCTGACCCCCACAAGACAAAGTCGGCCCCGCCAAGGG
>JAIENF010000678.1 GCA_019751575.1 Burkholderiales bacterium | reverse complement strand
CGCGCCCAGCTGTCGGAAGTACGGGCGGTGGGCGACGGCTACCCCGTGAAGGGTGACATCGGCGTGGCCCCGCGGCACCTCGAAGTCCCGGTCGCCACGCGTGGCGTGCCTGCGCGCGGCACGGTGTGGGTGGATACCCGGATGGTGGCACTGCTCGGCGTGGATGGCGGCGACACGATCGAACTGGGCGATCGCTCGTTCACGATTGCCGGCGTGTTCGAACGGGACGCCGAGGCCAGCGTCGGCTTCCTTTCGATGTCGCCGCGCATCCTCGTCAATGCGCTCGACCTGCCCGAGACGGGACTGGTGCAGGCCTCGAGCCGGATCAGCCATCGGCTGATGCTCGCGGGACCGCCGGGCGACATCGCACGCTACCGGGGGTTCGTCGCGCAGCGCCTGGGCGCCGGGCAACGGGTCGAGGACGTGCGCGAAGCGCGCCCTGAACTGCGCAGCGCGATCGAACGCGCCGAGCGGTTCCTCGGCCTCGCCGCGCTGGTCAGCGTGATCCTCGCCGGCGTTGCCGTCGCGCTCGCGGCAAGACGGTTCCTCCAGCGCCATCTGGATGCCTGCGCGATGATGCGCTGCCTCGGCGCACCGCAGCGGCAGATGATCGGCCTCTACCTGACCCAGTTCCTCCTGCTCGGCGTGGTGGCCAGCGCGATCGGCTGTGCGATCGGCGCGGCAGGGCAGCAGGTACTGGTGCAGGTGCTCGGCTCCCTGGTTTCCGCGTCCTTGCCTGCGCCGACGCCCTGGCCGGCGGTGAAGGGCATGGCAACGGGCGTCGTCCTGCTGCTCGGCTTCGGCCTGCCGCCACTGATCGCGCTGTCCACGGTGCCGACGCTGCGCGTGCTCCGCCGCGACCTCGGCTCGCCCGGGCGCGGCAGCCTGCTCTCCTGGCTTGCAGCGGTTGCCGCGATCTCGGCGATGGTGATGTGGGAGGCTGCCGACCTGAAGCTCGGCCTGGCGATGCTGGGCGGCACGGTGGCGACGGTGGCGGTCTGCGCAGGGTGCGCGTGGCTCGCCATGCGCGGCGCCGGCCGGCTGGCCGGTGGCGGCCGTGGCCGGGGCAGCTTCACCTGGCGCTACGGCATCGCCAACCTCAACCGGCGTGCGCTGGGCAGCATCGTGCAGATGACCGCGCTCGGACTCGGCATCATGGCGCTGCTGCTGCTGACGCTGGTGCGCGGCGAGCTGCTCGACAACTGGCGACGTTCGCTGCCCGCCGACACGCCGAACCAGTTCCTGGTGAACATCCAGCCCGACCAGGTCGAACGCGTGCGTGCGTTCCATGCCCAGGAGGGCCTGGCCGCACCGAACGTGCAGCCGATGGTGCGTGGCCGGCTGGTGTCGGTCAACGGCAAGCCGGTGCAACCGTCGGACTACGCGGACGACCGTACCCGCAGGCTGGTCGACCGCGAGTTCAACATGTCGTTCATGGCCGACGTTCCGCCCGGCAACGACCTCGTGGCCGGGCGCTGGTGGACGCCGGCGGACAAGGGCTCGGCGCTGATGTCGTTCGAGCAGGACATCGCGGCGCGCATCGGCATCCGCCTCGGCGATTCGGTCGTCTACGACGTGGCGGGCACGCGCCGCGAGTTCATCGTCACCAGCCTGCGCCGGGTCGACTGGGATTCGTTCCGCACCAATTTCTTCGTGGTTACTGCACCCGGCGCGCTGGACGGCCTGCCGGTCAGCTACATCACCGCCTTCCGGCTTCCCGAGGGACGGGAGGGGTTCACCAATTCGCTCATTCGGGAGTTCCCGAACCTGCTGGTGCTCGACGTCGGATCCATCCTGGCCCGGGTGCAGGCGATGATCGACCAGGTCTCCCGGGCGGTCGAGTTCCTGTTCCTGTTCACCCTGCTGGCCGGCCTCGTCGTGCTCTACGCGGCGATCGCCTCGACCCGGGACGAGCGTGTGTTCGAAGGTGCGATCATCCGGACGCTGGGTGGCTCCCGGCGGCAGTTGCAGGTCGTGCAACTCGCCGAGTTCACCGCCATCGGCGCCCTGTCGGGGCTCGTGGCGGCATTCGGAGCCAGCGCGCTGGCCTGGGCGCTCGGCCGGTTCGTCCTGGGCGTGCCGTTCGTGTTCGACCCCTGGGTCTGGCTTGCCGGCTTCGCCGGCGGCGCGCTGCTGGTCGGTGCCGCGGGCTGGGTGGGCACCCTCGGCA
>JAIENF010000054.1 GCA_019751575.1 Burkholderiales bacterium | reverse complement strand
TGGTGCTGGGTACCGTTCGCCGCGACCGTCGGCATCTTCGTGCTGGCCTTCCTCGGCCTCGCCTACAGCCTGTTTCCCTACCTGGTCGTCGATCGGATCACCATCTGGCAGGCGGCGAGTGCACCCGAATCGCTGATGATCATCCTGGCCGGGGCGGCGATCGTGCTGCCGACCATCGCCGGCTACACGTTCTATGCGTACCGGGTGTTCCGCGGCAAGGCACGCGAGCTCACCTACCTCTGAGCCCGGTCCGCCCGCGACGGCCGTTCAAAGCCGGTCGACCGGCAGCTTGAGGTAGCGGACGCCGTTCGCTTCGGGGGGCGGCAGTTCCCCGGCACGGATGTTGACCTGGATCGCCGGCAGGATCAGCACCGGCATGGCGAGCGTCGCGTCGCGCCGCTCCCGCATCGCGACGAACGACGGTCCGCTGATGCCGTCGTGGACGTGGATGTTCCCCGCGCGCTGTGCATCGACGGTCGTCACCGCGCAGGGCTCGCGGCCTTGCGGCGGGTAATCGTGGCACATGAACAGCCGGGTCTGCGCGGGAAGCTCGAGCAACGCACGGATCGACCGGTACAGGGTGGACGCGTCGCCACCGGGGAAGTCGCACCGTGCCGTGCCCACGTCGGGCTGGAACAGCGTGTCGCCGATGAAGACGGCATCGCCTACCCGGTAGGCGCAATCGGCCGGCGTATGGCCAGGCACATGCATCACGACCGCCTGCAGGTCGCCGATCCGGAATGCCTCGCCCGGCTCGAACAGATGGTCGAACTGCGAGCCGTCGGTGGCGAATCCGTCGCCCAGGTTGAACACCTTCGAGAACACCGACTGCACGGAGCGGATGGACGCCCCGATCGCGATGCGGCCCCCCAGCCGCTCGCGAAGCCAGCGCGCGGCACTGAGGTGGTCGGCGTGGGCGTGCGTCTCGAGGATCCACTCGACCTGGAGCGACAGGCGTTCGACCACGTCCACCGCGCGCTGTGCGGATGCATGCGATGTCCGGCCGGACTTCGGATCGAAATCAAGCACCGGATCGATGATCGCGCACCGGCTGCCGGCACCGGCATGCACCACGTGGGTGAAGGTGCAGGTGACCGGATCGAACGACGACTCGACCTGCGGCACGGTTGCGCTTGCTGCATCCATCTGCGGCTCCTTGAAGGCCGCCGCCCGCACGATGCGCGGGCGGCGGCGATGCCTCAACGACCCGCCTTCACCGGGCAGGTATCGATGCCCAGGAGGGTATAGGCGGGACAGTAACCGGACAGCGCGGTCGCCAGCGGCACCAGGCCGACGAGGCCGAACCAGCGTGCGCTGCCCTCCAGCAGGACCACCAGCGACAGCATACCGAGCCCGGCCACGATGCGCAGGGTCTTGTCGATCGGACCGACGTTCTTTTGCATCTCGTTTCTCCTTCCGTGGATGAAGCAGATGGCAGGAGCCTGCGCGCACGGCGACGCGCAGTCGGTGACTGCAGTCACCGAACGTTCGCTTCGGCGGGCATCGGTTGCCGGCGTCAGTCGGCGGCTGCGGCAATCTCGCGCAGCCGCGCCGGATCGACGATCTCGATGCGCTCGCGCGACAGCCGCACGATCCCATCGTCAGCGAAATGGTGCAGCAGCCGGGTGACGATCTCGCGCACGGTTCCCAGTTCATCTGCGATCGACTGGTGGGTGACATGCAGGATCCGGCCGTGGGCCAGCAGCAACGCGGCCAGGCGCTGGTCGAGGCGATGGAACGCCACCGCCTCGACCAGCGCCATGAGTTCGCCGAGCCGGGCCGAGAACAACGCGAACACGTAGGCACGGAAGGATTCGTCGCCCGCGACCAGTCCACGGAACACGGGCTCCGGCACGGCCAGCAGCCGTGCATCGCGCTCGACCACGCCGCGCGCCGCATGTGCGACACGGCCGATCAGGCAACTGGACGTGAGCACGCAGGCCTCGCCCGCGCGCACCCGGTAGAGCAGGATCTCGCGCCCGCATTGCGACACCTTGGATACCCTGATGGTGCCTTCGAGCAGGAACGGCATCGCTTCGCAGGCCGCATGGTCGTCGAACACGACCGTACCCGCTGGCACCTCGAGCAGGCGACCCTGCCCGAGCAACGCATCGAAGCTGGCGGCAGGCAGTCCGGCGAGGACCGGATAGGCATCGCGCAGCTCATCGGC
>JAIENF010000584.1 GCA_019751575.1 Burkholderiales bacterium | reverse complement strand
GCCGGACAGCCGGTCGACGAAGCCGCGCGACTCTTCCGGCGGGAGGTCGACCAGCAGCACCCCATCGACGCCGGCGGCAGCTGCGCGGCTCGAGAACGCCTCGTAGCCCATCGCCTCGACCGGGTTCGCGTATCCCATCAGCACGACGGGCGTATCGGCATCCCGGTTGCGGAAGGTCGCCACCATGTCGAGGATCCGGCGGAGGGTGGTGCCTCGCGCCAGCGCACGCTCGCTGGCGCGCTGGATGGTCGGGCCATCGGCCTGCGGATCGGAGAACGGAACGCCGAGTTCGATCACGTCCGCACCCGCCGCGGCGAGTTCATGCATCAGCGCGAGCGTCACCTCGAGGGACGGGTCCCCTGCGGTGATGTAGGGAATCAGCGCGGCCCGCCCCTCGGCCTTCAGCTTCTCGAAACGTCCCTGGATGCGCGACATCAGAGCGAGATCCCGGCGAGTCCCGCCACGGTGTTGATGTCCTTGTCGCCCCGGCCGGACAGGTTGACCAGCAGTACCTGGTCGGTGCGCATCGTCGGCGCCATCTTCGCCGCCTGTGCGAGCGCATGCGCCGATTCGAGCGCCGGGATGATGCCTTCCAGCCTGCACAGCAGGTGGAACGATTCGAGCGCCTCGTCGTCGTTGATCGCGACATACTCGGCACGCCCGAGGTCCTTCAGCCACGAGTGCTCGGGCCCGACGCCCGGGTAGTCGAGGCCCGCCGACACGGAGTGCGTATCGAGGATCTGGCCGTCCTCGCTCTGCATCAGGTAGGTGCGCGTGCCATGCAGAACGCCCGGACGTCCCGCCGACAGCGGCGCGGCATGCTTGCCGGTCGCCACCCCCGAGCCGCCGGCCTCGACGCCGATCAGGCGCACGCCCTCGACATCGATGTACGGGTGGAAGATGCCCATCGCGTTGGAACCGCCGCCGACGCAGGCGATGCAGGCATCGGGATGGCGGCCGATCAGTTCCGGCATCTGCCACAGGCATTCATGGCCGACCACTGCATTGAAGTCGCGGACCATCATCGGGTACGGATGCGGCCCGGCAACGCTGCCGATGATGTAGAAGGTGTCCTCGACGTTGGTCACCCAGTCGCGCATCGCCTCGTTCAGGGCGTCCTTCAGGGTCTTCGAGCCGCTCTCGACCGGCACTACCTCGGCGCCCAGCAGCTTCATGCGGAAGACGTTCGGCGACTGCCGCTTGACGTCCTCGGAGCCCATGTACACGGTGCATTTCATCCCGAAGCGCGCGGCCACGGTGGCCGTCGCGACGCCGTGCTGGCCGGCCCCGGTCTCGGCGATCACCCGCGGCTTGCCGATCTTGCGCGCGAGCAATGCCTGGCCCATCGTGTTGTTGATCTTGTGCGCGCCCGTATGGTTGAGGTCTTCGCGCTTCAGGTACACCTGCGCGCCACCGAAATGCTCCGACCAGCGCTTCGCGTGGTAGATCGGGCTCGGGCGGCCGACATAGTGCTTCAGTTCACGGGCCAGTTCGGCCATGAACTCCGGATCGTTCCGGTACTTCAGGTAGCACTCGTTCAGTTCGTCGAGCGCATGCATCAGCGTCTCGGCCACGAACACGCCACCATACGGACCGAAGTGGCCCCGCTCGTCGGGCAGGTCATACATCTGCAAGGTGAACCTCCTCAATGAACCGCTCGATCAGGCGGGGATCCTTGATCCCCTTCGGCCCGACATTCCGTTCGACGCCACTGGATACATCGACCGCCCATGGACGCACCTGCCGGACCGCGTCGCGGACGTTGGCCGGCGTAAGCCCACCGGAGAGGATCACCTCGCCGCGCATCGGCCCGGGAATCAGCGACCAGTCGAAGGACTGGCCGGTGCCGCCGTGCAGGCCGGGGACGAACGCGTCGACCAGCAGCCCCCGCGCGAGCGGCCTGTATTGCATCGCCCTCTCGCTCGATTGTAGCAAATCGACTCCCGGCCGAACCCTTACCGCCTGCACGAACGGTTTGTCGAACTGGGCGCAGAAGGCCGGCGTTTCGGATCCGTGGAACTGCAGCAGGTCGAGCGGGACGGCCGCGAGCGCTTCTTTCACCGCTTCCGCCGTGGCATCGACGAACAACCCGACCGACATCACGTACGGCGGCAGGCTGCCGGCGATGGTCGCAGCCTGTTCGAGCGTCACGTGCCGCGGACTCGGGCC
>JAIENF010000379.1 GCA_019751575.1 Burkholderiales bacterium | reverse complement strand
ACAGTTCATGCGCAGCGCGCACTGGTGGAAGTAGACATCGAGCGCCGTCGCGACATCGTTGTCGAGCTTGCCGAAGCCCTTCATGAAGTTGGCCAGCGCGACATTGCGGTATCCGGTGTCGGCCTCCGAACGCGCGACGTCCTCGTCGAAGCCTATCGGCTCGCCGCACAGGCCCGACATCAGCGCCAGGATCTCCGCCTTCGGATCGGCGAACTGGCTCACCAGCCGGTCGGCCACCGCGATCGCACCGGCATTGATGAACGGATTGCGCGGCACGCCCTTCTCAGTCTCGAGCTGCACCAGCGAGTTGAACGGGTTGCCCGACGGCTCTCGCCCGATGCGATCCCACAGCCGGGCCCCGACCGCGCGCATCGCCAGCGCCAGCGTGAACACCTTCGAGATGCTCTGGATCGAGAACGGCACGTCCGCATCGCCCGCGCTCGCCTCGACGCCGTCACAGGTGGCGAGCGCGATGCCGAACTGCCGCGCCGGCACCCGCGCCAGCGCCGGGATGTAGGTCGCCACCGCACCCTCGGCGCCCAGCCGCGGACGCAGCTCGGCCTCGATCTCCGAAAGCACCTGCTGCCAGTCGATCAACATGGGGTCAGGTCTTGTCTTTTGCCGGAAAGAACCGATTGGGTGCCAGGAAAAACGCCAGCACCAGCGCCCCCTTCGGCGAGCGGGCCGAATGACGGCTGCCCGCCGGCCGCCAGACGAAGTTGCCGGCGGTGCATTCGCCCTCGTCGTCCTCGATCGCGCCTTCCAGGATGTACGACTGCTCGATCCGCACATGCTCATGGTCGCCGAGCACCGAGCCGGGCTCCCAGCGGAACAGCGCGGTCAGCAGCCCGGTGGAGGGTTCCTCCATCAGGACCTTCATCTTGATCAGCGGCGAGGGCGTGTCGCGCCATGGCAGCGATTCAATATCGACGAAACGCGATGCGAGGGCGGACAGTGCGGCAGGCCCGCCCGGCAGCTCGGGTGCAGGGATGGTGGCGCTCATGCGGAGGCTCCGGGAACGAAGAATCGGTTGCGTGTATTGTGCGGCATGTCCAACCGAACGATCACCCCCAACCGATGACCGTCAGCACGATCGCCACCTCGACCCCCACCTGCGTCCCGCACGATCCGAACCCCCGCGCGCCGAAGGTTCCGTTCCCGGCGCTGGCCTGCGACAGCCATGCCCATGTGTGCGGGCCGGCGGCACGCTATCCGTACTGGTCCGAGCGCATCTACACCCCGCCCGACGCGCTGCTGTCCGAGTACCGCCACATGCTCGACGCGATCGGGTGCGCGCGCGCGGTGCTGGTGCAGCCCAGCGTGTACGACGTCGACAACCGCGCGATGCTCGATGCGCTGGCCGCGGACCCGAAGCGCCTGCGCGGCATCGCGGTGGTGCCGTTCGACGTGCCGGTCGCCGAGATCGAGCGCCTGCATGCCGCAGGCGTGCGTGGCGTCCGCTGCAACATCGTCGACCTGAAGACCGGCAAGGGCCAGCTGCCCCTGGATGCACTCAAGCGCCTCGCGAACACCGTGAAGCCCTTCGGCTGGCATGTCGAGTTCCTGATGCACGTGAACGAGTTCCCCGACCTCGATCGACAGCTCGCCGGCTTCCCGGTGCCGGTGGTGTTCGGCCACCTCGGCTACGTGCCGACCGGCAAGGGCACGTCCGACGCCGGCTTCCAGGCCCTGGTGCGCCTGATGAAGGACGGCGCCGCCTGGGCCAAGATGACCGGCCCCTACCGCCTGACCGGCACCGAGATGCCCTACCCCGACACCGACGACTTCGCCTTCGCACTGGTCGATGCCGCCCCGCAGCGCCTGGTCTGGGGCACCGACTGGCCGCACGTGATCGTCAAGACGCGGATGCCGAACGATGGCGACCTGGCCGACCTGCTCGGGCACTGGGTGCCGGACGTGAAGGTGCGCGACCGGATCCTCGTGGACAACCCGGCGGCGCTCTACGGGTTCTGAGGCCAGGCAACCATGCTGGGTGCGGCGAGACGCTTCATCCTGAACAGCCCGGTCTGGCTGTCCGTGGCCGGCGTGGTGCTTTGCAGCGTGGGCGGATCGGTAGGCGCGATGTTCGGTGTTAGCGCCGAAGTAATACTGACCCACATCGCCGAAGTAAAACTGACCCACCTGGGCAAGCATGGCGGCAAGGA
>JAIENF010000719.1 GCA_019751575.1 Burkholderiales bacterium | reverse complement strand
CGGTATGCCGATGGCCAGCGTCGACCAGGCGATGAGCACCATGGCCGCGGCAATGCCGCCCATGGATGGCAGGGCGGGGGAGGGCAGCTGGAGCCGGCCTCGACCGGCCAGCCACGCCGTGCCGGCGGCGGTGAACGCGCCATAGAGCGCGAAATGCAGCAGCAGGTAGTCGCCGAGCAGGATCGGCAGGAAATTCGACGGCACCAGCCGGAGCAGAAGCGGCGTGGCCACTGCCGGGCCGATGCTCACCCACAGCCAGTCGCGGCGCGTGAGCCGGCCGGACGATGCGTCGAAGATCGATGAGGATTGCCGCGAAAGACCGAACGGCGCGGAGCGCCGGTCGCTGCGGCCCGGTCCGTGCGGGCGCCGGTGGCCGGACAGCCTGCGCAGCAGCAGCGACAGCGGCAAGGCGAGCATCACCGTGCCGGCCAGCAACCCGGCGATTGCCGGGCCGCGGGCATCGATGAAGTTCGTGCCGTCCGGCGCGCGGGTTCCGGTGCCCGCGAACGCCTGCAGCATCCAGTCGAGCGATTCGCGCTGGCTGGCCTGGTGGTACAGGACGCCGATGTGTTCGGCACCCGAGGCGAGGACGAAACGCCGCGCAGTGCCATCCTCGAACCGGCCGTAGGTCCGGCCGGGAACAACCTCGGCTGCGGCCTGGTCCGTCGCTGCCTCGCCGTCCGGACCCGGGCCCGCGACGAGACGGCGCCCGAACGACTGCACCATGTCCGGTTCGATCGAACCGTAGATGGACAGCAGGTTGCGCGGCGCGACCATGCGCGCGCCGCCATAGACCAGGGACACGCCGACGGTGGCAACGATCGCCGGATCGGCCTGCGCCTGCCGGACCACCAGGTCCGAGGCCATCGAATGCCCGAGCAGCGCGACACGCCCGTCGGCGCCGGGCAGGCCGCGCGCGAACACGACCACCCGGTCCAGCGCACCCAGCAGCGCGCCCAGCAACGCCTCATGCTGCTGCAGGCTGCCCGGCAGCGGCTGCGGATGCCTGCCGTGGCCGGGAAAATCGAACGTGACCGCGATGATGCCGTTGCGCGCAAGCGTCGTCGCAAAGGCCTGCATGAGCTGCTGGGAGCCGGCGAAGCCATGGGCGATGACCACCACCGGCCGCGCGTCGGCCGCAGGCAAGGCGCCGGCCACAGGGGCGGCCGGGCGCGCGGGGCGGAAGAGGGTGACCGGGATGGCATCCACGCTGCTGCGGACGACTTCCACCCCGCGGCTCGCGGACTCGAGCGTGCGCAGCCCGCTGCCCGCCAGCGCCAGCGCAAGCAGCGTGTAGAGCACGATGCCGAGGAAGACGGCGGCCCTGCGCATGGCCCCGCCGGCGCCGGTCAGAGCAGGCCGCGTGCGATGCCGCCGTCGACCAGGATCGACTGCCCGGTGATGTAGCTCGCCTGGTGCGAGGCCAGGAACGCGACCATCGACGCGATCTCTTCCGGACGGCCGAAACGGCGCAGCGGGATGTCGCGTGCGAACTCGCTGATCACGGCTTCTTCATCGACGCCGCGTTCGGCGGCGAGCTGGGCCGCGCGCCTGGCCCACAGGGCAGTGCGCGTGCGCCCCGGCGAAACCGAGTTCACCCGGATGCCGAAACGCGAGAGCTCGGCTGCGAGCGTCTTGGTGAGCGCGATCAGCCCGGCCTTGTGCACGTTGGAAACCACCTGGTGTTCATACGGCATGCGTGCACCCGCCGCGCCGAGCAGCACGATGCTGCCGGTCCCGGCCTCCTTGAGCATCGGCAGCGCCAGCCGGATCGCACGCACGGCGGAGAGCACGTTGAACTCGTAGTTCGCGAGCCAGGCGTCGTCGGTGAGTTCCTCGAACAGCGCACGCTGGCTGCCACCGACCGCGGACACCAGGATGTCGAGCCGAGGTCCGCCGTCGCCGTCGTCGGAGCGCAGCCAGTCGGTGAGCTTCGCCACGTCGTAGGCCTGCGTGATGTCGGCCGCGAAATGGCGGACCGGCTTGCCCACGGCGGTTTCGAGCTGGTCTGCCGCGCGCGCGAGCTTCTCGGGGTTGCGCGATACGAGGGTCACCTTGGCGCCGTTCTCCAGCAGCGCGCGTGCCGATGCAAAGCCGATTCCCTCGGAGCCGCCGACCACCAGCGCGTGTTCGCCAGCGATGCCTAAGTCCATGTCTTT
>JAIENF010000397.1 GCA_019751575.1 Burkholderiales bacterium | reverse complement strand
GGTGGCGTCCTTCACCATGTCGCTGACGGTCTGCGCGATCGATCGCCGCGCACGCTTCGCGGCCGGCTTGCCAGGGTCGATCCGCGGCACCGGCTCGCAGTACACCGCGTCGTCGAAGTCGCGCGCGGTCTCGCCGTCGATGGTGACCAGCGGCAGTTCCCGCAGGTCGACCCGGCCACGCAGGTCGGTCTTGCGCGGCACCTTCGGGAATTTCGCCGCAAGTGCCTCGATCTCGGCACTGAACACGTGCGGCAGGTCGTGCTTGCGCAGCGCGATCTCGATCTCCATGCCGGGGTCGGCATAGTTGCCGAGCACCTCGACGATGCGCCCGATCGGCTGGCTGTGGCGCGACGGCTGCTCGATGATCTGGGCGACCACCACCTGCCCCGCCTTCGCCGGGAACGAATCGTCCGGCGAGACCAGGATGTCCTGGCTCACCCGGCGGTCTTCGGCGACCACGAAGCGCACGCCATGCTCGATCTCGAGGCGGCCGACCACGCGCTGGTTGCCGCGCTCCAGCACCTCGACCACCACCGCCTCGCGCTTGCCGCGCCGGGGCGCGGCAACTTCGCGACCGAGCACACGGTCGCCGTGCAGCACCTTCTGCATCTCGGCCGGGCCGAGGAACAGGTCGCCGGTGGCATCGTCCGGCACCAGGAAGCCGAAGCCGTCCGGATGACCCTGCACCCGGCCGCGGATCAGGTCCATCTTCGACGGCAGCCCCAGCGCGCCGCGCCGGTTGGCGATCACCTCGCCTTCGCGCTCCATGGCCGCCAGGCGGCGGGAGAAGCCTTCAGCCGACTCCGGAGCGACGTCCAGCAGTTCGGAAAGCCGGTCCGGCTCCATCGGCACGCCTGCTTCGCGCAGGGCTTCGAGGATCTTTTCCCGTTCGGGAACGATGGTCGTGAAGACCGGTTTGTTCGACGTCCGGAGCCCGGAGCGACGACGATATTGAGAGGTCAATTGACAAAGCCTGCGTGGTTGAATACATTCCTCGGCCGCAATGCCGAGATGGCGGAATTGGTAGACGCACCAGGTTCAGGTCCTGGCGGTGGCAACACTGTGGAGGTTCGAGTCCTCTTCTCGGCACCATCGTTTCCCGGAGTGAGTCCTTTCCGGGATCCGTAGGCGGGTCCAGCCAGGGTTTCCCTGGTGGACGGCGGCTGGCGCATGTTCGACGAAGATCCGGCCCTCAGGGTAACACCTGCGGCGCGGATCACGGCTGCACCGGTGCATTCGCCCCGGCGCAGCACGGTCGGCCTCAGCGCGCCGGGATCACCGGCAACAGCAGGTACGGCGCGTCATCGGCCGGAAAATGCAGCGTATTGGTGCCGCCGAACACCTCCATCGGCCGGTCGACCGGATCGTTGTGGGTGAACGGGCCGACACCCTTCATCGGATACGCCGCGTTGGCCACGCCGAAATCGGTGCCGTCGAATTCATAGTCGCGCCCGCGCACGGTCAGCCCGAACCGGTAGCCGGTGGGCACCACGATGCAGGTCGGCCAGATTTCGACGTCCAGCGGCACCGGCACGCCCGGCTGAAGCGGCCAGGACTCGTCGTGCGGGTGCCACGGCCGCGCCGGCGTGCTCAGCGCAGGATCGACCTTGCGCTGCGACGCCCGCAGCCAGCCCAGGCCGACCGGCGTGCGCGGATCGTTGGAACCGATGAAGGTGACCTCGCGACCCTCAGGGTCGAACACCCTGAGCACCAGGAACACGTCGGCATCGCGGGTCTTCGACGACAGCCAGAGTCGCGCGGCGACCGGGCCGGTGATTTCCAGCGGCTCGGTCATCGCCGGCGACAGGAAGGTGAGCCCGTCGCCCATCGCCGCATAGTCGAGCGCCTCGCCCTGCCCCGGCTCGTGCGTCGACAGCCCGAGGCCCTGCGCATGCAGGTAGTAGCGGGTGTATCGGGTCCGCGCCAGCGGCCATTCCTGCTCGGCGCGCAGTTCGAACCGTTCGCCCGGATGGCGCACGTTGAGCGACACCCGCGGCTGCTTCGTCCAGCCCGTGTCCTCCCCCTTCAGGAAATGCCCGAGGAAGCGCTTCTGCAGCCCGATGCCGTAGTTGCTGTAGAAGTGGGTGAAGTGGGTGTCGCCATGCACCTCGAGCCATTTCTGCGTCGAGGCGGCGCGCAGGAAGCCTTCGAAGTTGC
>JAIENF010000649.1 GCA_019751575.1 Burkholderiales bacterium | reverse complement strand
ACCACAGCAGCCGCTGCGGCGGCCACCACGGTCATGTGTTCAGGGACGGGCCGAAGCCGACCGGCCTGCGCTACTGCAACAACGGCGTCGCGTTGCGCTTCGTGCCGCGCGGAGAGCCCCTTCCGGAGCTGCGCACATGAAGATCCATCGATGGTTGTCCGGCGTGCTCGGCATGCTGCTCGTCATCCTGGCCGTGCTTGCCGTCGCGCAGGTATCGGTACCCGCAGCGGCGCCCCCCGATGGCACGCGCGCCAGCGCGATCTTCGCGGGCGGCTGCTTCTGGTGCGTCGAGGCCGACTTCGAGAAGCTCCCGGGCGTGATCTCCGCCGAATCGGGCTACATGCGGGGCAAGGTCGAGAAGCCGACCTACAAGCAGGTCAGCGCCGGCGGCACCGGGCATGTCGAGGTGGTGCGCGTCGTGTTCGATCCGGCGCGGGTCTCCTACCAGCAACTGCTCGAACACTTCTGGCGCAACATCGACCCCACGGTGAAGGACCGGCAGTTCTGCGATGTCGGCGACATGTACCGCAGCGGCATCTACTACCTTGACCCCGGCCAGCAGCGGGCCGCCGAGGCGAGCCGAAATGCGCTGGTCGCGTCGAAGCGGTTTGCGCAGGTCCATACCGAGGTCGAACCCGCGACGACCTTCTGGCCAGCAGAGGACTACCACCAGGACTACTACAAGAAGAATCCGGTGCGGTACAAGCTGTACCGGTCGGGATGCGGCCGCGATGCGCGGCTCGCCGAGCTCTGGGGACGGCGCTAGGTCGAGCGAAGGTCAGTGTGCCGGGGGCTGGCCCAGCGCCGCTGCGAGCGCCGGGTCGAACGTGCCGTCGACCAGCACGTACAGCATGCGACAGGGCTTGTCCGACCGGTTGCTCCACGCGTGGTTGGTCCCGCACTGGATCACGACATCCCCGGCCTCGAGTTCCACGTCCTCGTCGTCGAGCACGAGCGTGACCCGGCCTTCGAGCACGACGGCGTAGTCGATCGTCTCCGTGCGGTGCATCATCGGATGCCGTCCGCCGCGGCCGAAGGTGGCTGCGCCTTCATTGCCCATCGCCTTGAACACCTCGCGCGCCGATTCCGGGTCGAGGTTGCGCACCGCATCGGGCTCGGGTGCCAGTTCCGAGATGCGGAACACCGTGCCGCCAGGCAGGGGGTGGATCTGCTTCGGGCCGTCGGTCGGGTCGTCCATGCGTGCCTTCAGCACGACCGGCGCGGCACCCGTCTTCCACAGGTCGGTCGATACATGGCCGGGCCGCAGCGGATTCGTTCGTACGGCCGGGGCCGGCTCGTCGGCAATGACGACAGCCTTGCCCTGGCTATCGTGGCCGGTGATCACCCGGCGGATGCGTCCCTTCATGTCTTTCCTTCCCAGTCGAGGGTCACTCGGGCTTGAAGCCCGCCTGCTTGACCATGTCGGCGAAGCGGGCGAGCGATGCGTGGAAGAACCTGGCAAAGGCGTCCGGCGTGCTGCCTTCGGGCTCCACGTTCAGTGCGCGCAGGCGCTCGCCCACCCCAGGCTCGAGCACCGCCGAGCGGACCTCCTTTTGCAGGCGGAAGACGATCGCCGCAGGCGTATGCGCGGGGGCGAACACGCCGTACCAGCTCATCGCATCGAGTTCCATGCCGGACACGCCCGCTTCGGCCATCGTCGGCAGGTCGGGCAGGAAGGGCGCGCGCCTGGATCCCGTGTAGGCCAGCGCGCGCAAGCGTCCGGCCGTGATGTGCGGCATCGACAGGGGCGGGGTGATGAACATGAACTGGATCTCGCCCGACAGCAATGCGGTCAGCGCGGGGCCCGAGCCCTTGTAGGCGGTGTGGACCGCATCGCTGCCGGTGCGGGCGGCGAACATCGCGCCCGCCAGTTGTATCGGGCTGCCGACGCCGGGCGATCCGTACGCGAGCCGGCCATCCGGCTTGCGCGCCAGCGCAATGAACTCCTGTGCAGTGCGCACCGGCAGCGAAGGGTTCACGGCAAGGATGTAGCCTTCGCCGGAGCCGATGTTGGTCACCGGCGTGAAGTCGCGGCGCACGTCGAACGGCTGCTTGCGCTGCGTACTCGGATTGACGGCGAACGAGGCGGAGGTGACCAGGAGCGTATGCCCGTCCGCCGGGGCGCGTGCGACGATCTCCGCACCGATGTTGCCAT
>JAIENF010000699.1 GCA_019751575.1 Burkholderiales bacterium | reverse complement strand
AGTGCCCAGCCGCGCGCGCCGCCCGGATGAGCCCGGATCGAAGCCGCGCGTTCCTCTGACGGCCAGTAGCCCAGGCGCGAGGCCGCGCGCCAGACTGCCTGCGATTCGGTCAGCGCCGACGGCTGCGGCGCGGCGGCCGCAGATGCCGGCCGGGACTCGACGGTGGCTGCAGCGAGCAGGGCCAGGGCAGTGAACATGGCCGTCATCGGCATCACGATGATGGCCGGACGGCGCTTCCCGCAGGGGTTTCCGGCGGTTCGATTCGGCTGCTTCTGGACGGGCGGCATGGACGACGCTTCGGCAGGGATTTTCGGGAAGGGCGGGGAGGCACGGAGAAGCCGGGAGCGGCAATGCCCAGGGCGGAGTTTACGCAAGGAAATGCCTGTTCCCGGCCTGTCCGGGGCGGCCATTTTGTGAACAGTTGTTTCAGGTGTCGGCACGCGGTGTGTCCGATACAATGAAATTCTGGCCTGCCTGCCGACTTTTCCAACCGCCCGATGGAGACCTGCGATGGATGCCGCCTCGACGCCCGCGACCGAAGTCCTCCAGTCCTATCCGGGGTTCAGCATGCGTCCGCTGTCTCCCGCGCTCGGCGCCGAAGTGCGCGGGCTCGACCTGTCGAAGCCGATGCCGCGCGAGGCGCTGCGCGCGGTGCGCCAGCTGCTCTACGAGAACTGCGTGCTGCTGGTGCCCGGGCAGACGCTGGACGAGGAGCAGCAGGTCCGCTTCGGAGAGTGTTTCGGCACGCTGGCCGCGACCCTGGGCAAGTATGCGTCGCTGCAGAAGAGCCATCCGGCGGTGATGTACGTCACCAACGAAAAGGAAGACGGCAAGTACGTCGGCGCGCTGCCCGATGGCGAGATGTACTTCCATTCCGACCGCTGCTACGTCGAGCATCCCTGCCTGTGCACGATGCTCTACGGCATCGACATCCCGTCGAAGGGCGGCGACACCTGCTTCGCCAACCAGTACAAGGCCTACGAGGCGCTGCCCGAGGACATGAAGCGGCGCATCGAGGGCCTGCAGGCGGTGCATGCCTACGAGCCGGGCTACTACTCGCAGAACGCGGTGACGCTGACCCGCATCGAGCCTTCGGCCCACGCGCTGACCGCTGCGCATCCGATGGTGGTCACCCATCCGGCGACCGGCCGCAAGGCGCTCTACGTGAACCGGCTGATGACCGCGTACATCGTCGGCATGCCGCGCGAGGAGAGCGCCGAGTTGCTCGAATGGCTGTTCGACCACCAGGAGCAGGCGCAGTTCATCTACGCGCACAAGTGGACGCCGGGCGACGTCGTGATCTGGGACAACCGGTGCGTGAACCATGCGCGCACCGACTTCGATGCGGGCGAGGCGCGCAAGCTGCGCCGGGTGGTGGTCGAGACCGAGGACGCGCTCTAGCCGCCCTTCAGCGTTCGTGGTCCGGGTCGCTCTTCCAGAGGTCGGACAGGTATTCATGCTCGCGCGTGTCTACCCATGACACGCGCGATTCCACCGGGCGATCGGCATAGGTGAAGGCGACCCGGCGGATGCGCAGCACCGGCTGGCCTGCACGCAGCCCGAGCAGCTTCGCGATCGGCGCCGGGCAGGCGACCGCGGACAGGCGTTCGCTGCTGCGCACCACGTTGATGCCATAGTCGGCCTGGTACAGGCCGTAGATGGTGCCGGGCCGGCCTTCGAAACGCGGCCGGTCGAGGTCGGGGAACAGCGGTGCGGAGATCGATATCTCGTCGACGAGGACCGCTCGCCCGCCCAGCAGCAGCAGGTTGTCGATGCGCAGGATCGGCGCGCCGCGTTCGATGCCCAGTTCGCGCGCGACGGCGGCGCCGGCCGATGCACGGCGGAAGCCGCGCAGCATCGGGCGTGGCATCTCGCGTGCCGCCGCGGGCGCGCGGCTGGTGCCGTCGCTGCGCGGCACGACATGGAAGAAGTGGAACAGCAGCCGGTCGGCGGTATGCGCGGCGACGAAGGTGCCACGGCCCTGCTGGCGCACCAGGATCTTGCCGGCCACGAGTTCGTCGATCGCCTTGCGCACGGTGCCGATGGACACGCCGTACTGCAGCGCCAGCTTCGATTCCGAGGGCAGCGCCGCGCCCGGTGGCCAGGCGCCCTCGGACAGCGCGCGCGTCAGGCGGCGCTGCAGTTCGCG
>JAIENF010000320.1 GCA_019751575.1 Burkholderiales bacterium | reverse complement strand
TAGCGCCGTGCGCGCCCTGCCTTCCGCGGGCGGGCGAGCCGGTACCCGACGATGAACTTCCTCACGAGTCTCGGGCTGAACCTGCCCGAACTGATCCGGGAATACGGTTACCTGTTCGTCTTCGTCGGCACCATGCTCGAGGGCGAGACGGTGCTGGTGCTGGGCATGATCGCCGCCCACCAGGGCCTGCTCGATGCGCGGCTGGTGGCGCTGGTGGCCGTGGTCGGCACCTACATCGGAGACCTCGGGTACTACATCATCGGCCTGCGGTTCGGACGCGCCTTCCTCGACCGGTTCCCCAAGGTCGATGCGAAGGTGGAGCGGATCAAGGGATGGATCGCGAAGCACGACATCGCGATCATCATCGTCAACCGCTTCCTGTACGGCTTTCGGATCGCCGCGCCGGTCGCCCTGGGCATGAGCGCAGTGCCGATGTGGCGATTCCTGGTATTCAACATCGTCGGCGCTGCGATATGGACGCTGGTGATCGGGGGGGCGGGTTACATGTTCGGCAGCGCGCTCGAGACGCTGCTGGAGGACGTGCGGCTGCATGACCACATCATCGTGGGCCTGGTCCTGCTGCTCGGCATCGGATTGTGGGTCGGCCGCTACATTGCGCGCCGCGTCATGCGGGGAGGTTGAGATGAGCGAACCGACGGCGCCGTCAGGTGCCGGTTCCAGCGCAGCACCGGCGCAGGCAGCGGCTTCCGACAGCGAGGCGGTGCGCGCGGCACTCGATGAACTGTCGAAGGTGTCGTTCGTCGCCCATCGCGATGCGTCCACGGCGCTGCCCTCGGTGCTGGCAGCCGCCGGCGAAGCCGAGGCGCTGGAATGGCTCGCCGCCTGCCGGCGGCTGTTCGAGTTCGATCGCGATGCCGGCCGCGCGTTCACCCGCGCCACCCCGGATGCGATCGCCGCGTCGGGCGCGGTGCTGCCATGGACGCGCCAGGTGCTGCGTTTCCTCGACCTGCAGGGTTCCTGGAGGGCGATAGAAGGCTTCATGTCCAACCTGGGCAATGCCTACGGTGCGCTCGGGCCGATCGGCCAGATCCGCTGGGCCGACATCGGCTTTGCCTGGTGTGCACGCCATGCCGACAGTGGCAATGCCTACTTCAGCACCCCGGTGCGCGACCTCGCCGGGCGCCAGGGCGTGCCCGGCATCGAGCAGCTCAGCGCGCCGGCGGAGGAACTGTTCACCACGCGCAGGCTCGGCCTGGCCACCTTCCTGCCCGGCGCGATCCGCGTCCGGGCGCTGCTCGGCGCCGGCGCGATCGCGCCCTGGGCACGGCGCGGCATCGACGTGCTGACCGCCGACCGCTTCCGGGGCGAGGCCTACTTCCGGCTCGAGTCCGAAGAGAGCCTGCGGCTGCTGCTCGACGACCTGCCCGGGTTCCGCGCGCAGCAGAACGAGCGCTTCCTGAAGATGGTGCTGACCGCCTGGTATGGCGAGGCGGTCGACGTGCAGGACAGCGGATGGGCGCCGGACAAGGGCAGGCCGTTCGTCGAGACGGATGGGCGGGTGGTGCTGGCCCCGGTGACGCTGCCCGACCGCGAGCATGCGGTGCTCGGCGTGCTCCATGTGGCCGGACACCTGCAGTTCGGCACGTATGCCGTGGCGCCGCTGAAGGGCCTGTTCGCCGACCTCGGACTCGATGCAGAGATCACGGACGCACGCGCGATCTCGTGGGAGCCGCTGGTCGCCCAGTTCGGCGACGACGTGGTGCGCTTCAAGCTGCTGTTCGACATCTGCGAAGACCTGCGCGTGGACAACGCGATCGCGATGATCGCGCCGACCCACCTGCGCCGGATGGTGCGCCTCGCGGCACTGGTCGCGATGCCCGAAGGCATCGCCCGCGACTACTACCAGCTCGCGCTGGGCACGCTGCAGTTCGCACTCGGCCGGGCCCATCCGTTGCCGAAGCCGGTCACCGACCTGCTCGCGCGGCTGCTCGAGCCCGATGCCACGGTGATCGACGCCTTCCGCATCGCGCGGGCGCTGTTGCCGATGCTGGCCGACCTCGGCCAGCCGCACACGCCCGAGGACGTTCAGGATGCCTACCTGCCGGGCCGGTCCCCGAACCTGGGCCGCGAAGTGAAGGCGGCGCAGGGGCCGGGCAGCCAGGCCGAGCGCAGCGAGCAGAAGGAATC
>JAIENF010000264.1 GCA_019751575.1 Burkholderiales bacterium | reverse complement strand
CGAACACCCGCACCTCCAGGCTGCGCAGCGTGGCATTGCCCGGGATGCGAAACGTTCCCTCCAACGGCTGGAACAGCTTGAAGCTCAGGGCCGTCGCGGGCTGGGCTTCGCCGCCGGCCACGGGCAGGGGCATCGCCACCGCCTTGCCGTCCTGGATGACATTCGCGACCAACCTGACCTGGCCCTGGAACTCACGGTCACCGGTGGCATTGTGCATGAGGGTCAGCCGGTAGCGATAGCCGTCGCCGTCGCGCTGCACCCGGAAGCGGCTGATGCTCACGCCAGGCGTCCTGCCGTTCTGCGCGAGCAGTGCCTTGAGGACTGCGGATTCGTCGCGTGCGGACGCAGCCTCGTCGGCCAGCGCCTTCAGTTGCCGCGTCATGTCCACGCGCATCCCGCTTTCGATCTTCAGCCGGCTGTCGGTCTCGGCGAGGTCGGCGCGCAGCCGGGCGTTCTCCTGCTCCAGCGCGACGACCTGCGCCTGGATGTCCGCCCGGTCGTTCCCGGGGACGCCGTCCCCCGCCGCTCCGCCGAAAGCGAGCGTCCACGCAAACCACGCAGCCGCTCCGACGATACCCGCAGCCACGGCCAGCAACGTCCAGCGCCAGTACCACGCGAGCTGCGTCTGTACCGCCACCTTCCTCGACGAGATGCCGAAATGCCGACGGAACTTGCGAAGCAGCATCAACGGCTCCCGGGACCACGACGCGGGCGGGATGACCCGCCGGTCGTGGCGCAGAACATGCAGCCCATGGACGCGCTCAGGGGAGCAACGCGATCTGGGTGAGGCCTGCGTCTTCCGGCAGGTCGAACATCAGGTTCATGTTCTGCACCGCCTGTCCGGCCGCACCCTTCACCAGGTTGTCGATCACCGACAGCACGGTGAGCGTGTCGCCGCCCTGCGGCCGGTGGACTGCGATCCGGCAGGTATTCGCGCCACGGACCGACCGGGTGTCGGGCATGCTGCCCGCCGGCATGACGTCGACGAACGGCTCGCCGCGATAATGGTCCTCGAACAGCTGCTGGAAATCGACCTCCTTCGTGATCCGCGCGTACAGCGTCGAATGGATGCCCCGGATCATCGGCGTGAGGTGCGGCGTGAACACGAGCCCCACGTCACCGCCGGCAACCCGGCGCAGGCCCTGGACGATTTCCGGGTGGTGCCGGTGCCCTGAAACGCCATAGGCCTTCAGGCTGTCGGATGCTTCGGAGAACAGTGTCGCGACCTCCGCCTTGCGACCGGCGCCGGAGACGCCAGACTTGCAGTCGGCGATCAGGTGCAGGGGGTCGACCACGCCCGCCGCGAGCAGCGGCTTGTAGCCCAGCTGCACCGAGGTGGGATAGCAGCCCGGAAGGCCGATGATGCGGGCCTTGCGGATCGCGTCGCGGTTGGCTTCCGGCAGGCCGTACACCGCCTCTTCGAGCAGGCCGGGACAGGCGTGCGGCATCTTGTACCAGCGCTCGAACTCGGCCGGGTCGCGCAGGCGGAAGTCGGCCGCCAGGTCGATCAGGCGCACGCCGGCTTCGAGCAGGCGCGGCGCGGCTTCCATCGCGACGCCGTGCGGCGTGGCGAAGAACACCACGTCGCAGTCGGCCAGGCCAGCGGTGGCCGGATCGGAAAAGGCGATCCCGACACGCCCGCGCAGGCTGGGGAACATCTCGGCCACCGGCATGCCGGCTTCCTTGCGCGAGGTGATCGCCTGCAGGTCGGCATTCGGATGCGCTGCCAGCAGCCGCAGCAGTTCGACGCCCGTGTAGCCGGTGCCGCCGACGATGCCGATGCGCACGCGCCGGCCCGGTGCGCCAGCCGAAGAAGGTGTCGATGCATTGCCCGGATGGCTCGATGCCGTCATGGAAAACCTCCTGGGGGACACGGATGAAAAAAGCCGCCCGCAGGCGGCTCTTCCCGGTGGCCGCAGCAGCGGCCACGCCCGGCGTCAGCGCTTGGAGAACTGCTTCGCGCGACGCGCCTTGTGCAGGCCGACCTTCTTGCGTTCGACTTCGCGCGCATCGCGCGTGACCAGCCCCGCCTTGCGCAGCGGCGGCTTGAGTTCCGCATCGTACTCGATCAGTGCGCGGGTGATGCCATGGCGAACCGCGCCGGCCTGGCCGGACTCGCCGCCGCCATCGACGTTCACCAGGATGTCG
>JAIENF010000256.1 GCA_019751575.1 Burkholderiales bacterium | reverse complement strand
CTGCAGGAGTTCGCGCGGCGCAGTCATCGCAGCGGTCATCGCGTGGCCTCAGGCGACCGGTTTTCCGGCCAGCGCCTCGAGCGCGCGCACCATCGCCGAATGGTCCCATTTCGCGCCGCCCATGCCGCTGCAGGCGCTGAACAGTTCCTGCGCGGTCGCCGTGTTTGGCAGGCTCATGCCCATCGCGCGCGCGCCGGCCAGGGCCAGCGAAAGATCCTTCTGGTGCAGTTCGATGCGGAAGCCCGGATCGAACGTGCGCTTGACCATGCGATCGCCGTGCACCTCCAGCACGCGCGACGCGGCGAACCCGCCCATCAGTGCCTCGCGCACCTTCGCGGGATCGGCACCGGCCTTGGCCGCGAACAGCAGCGCCTCGCCGACCGCCTCGATGTTCAACGCCACGATGATCTGGTTGCAGACCTTGCAGGTCTGGCCGTCGCCGATGCCGCCGACCCGCGTGATGTTCTTGCCCATCAGGTCGAACAACGGCTTCACCCGGTCGAACACCGCGGGCTTCGCGCCGACCATGATGGTGAGGCTCGCCGCCTTCGCGCCGACCTCGCCGCCGGACACCGGCGCATCGACATAGTCGCAGCCCAGCGCCTCGATGCGCGCGGCGAAGCACTTCGTCTCGATCGGCGAGATCGAGCTCATGTCGACCACCACCTTGCCCTTGGACAGGCCCGATGCGACGCCGCCATCGCCGAACAGCACCCGCTCGACATCCGGGGTGTCGGGGACCATGGTGATCACGACCTGCGCCGCGCGTGCGACCTCGGCCGCGCTCGTGCAGGCCCGGCCACCGGCGGCGGTCAGCTCTGCCGGCACGCCGCTGCGGCTGTGCAGGAACAGCGTGTGCCCGCCCTTGATCAGGTTGAGCGCCATCGGCCTGCCCATGATGCCCAGTCCCACGAATCCGATGTCTGCCATCTGCGTTTCCTCTGCCAGTTGTACCAGTCGTACCGCTCGTTCAGGCCCGCCCTGCGGCGGGACCGGTGGGGAGCCAGCCGAGGCTGGCTTCGGTGCCGCCCAGCGGCTTGTATTCCGCGCTCATCCATCCGGCATAGCCGATGCGGTCGACATGGCCGAACAGGAACGGGAAGTTGATCTCGCCGGTGCCGGGCTGGTGCCGGCCCGGCGTGTCGGCGAACTGCATGTGCGCGATGCGCGGCAGCAGCCGCTGGATGGTCGGGGCGAGGTCGCCTTCCATCACCTGCATGTGGTAGACGTCGTACTGCAGGTAGAGGTTGTCGCTGCCCGCTTCGTCGAACAGCGCGATCGCCTGCGCCGAACGGTTCAGGTAGAAGCCCGGCATGTCGCGGTCGTTGATCGGCTCGGACAGCATGCGCACCCCCACCGCTGACGCCTGGTCGGCTGCGTAGCGCAGGTTCTCGACGAAGGTCTCGCGCACCTTGCCCGGCGCCGCGCCTGCGGGCGGCATGCCCGCGAGGCAGTTCACCTGGCTGCAGCCCAGGGCGACCGCGTACTCCAGCGCGAGCCCGACGCTGTCGCGGAACTCCGACATCCGTCCCGGGTGCGTCGCGATCCCGCGTTCGCCGCCTTCCCAGTCGCCGGCCGGCAGGTTGAACAGCACCTGCGCCAGGCCGTGTTCCTCGAGCAGCGCGGCGATGCGCGCCGCGGGCAGTGCATACGGGAAGAAGTATTCGACCCCGGTGAACCCGGCCGCGGCGGCGCGCGCGAAGCGTCGCTCGAACGGCACTTCATTGAACAGGAAGGACAGGTTCGCGGCGAAGCGGGGCATGGTCGGGATTCCGCGGGCGTGGACGACGGGGGGCGCGGATGGGATTGTAGCCCCGGCCCTATAATCGGCGGCACTCGCCCCGGCTGCGCCGCGTCGCATCGCGCCAGTCTCCTGCCGCACCTGCCCGAAAGGCTCGACCCGATGTTCACCGGTACCGAACGCTACATCGCCACCGACGACCTGAAGATGGCGGTGAACGCCGCGGTCACGCTGCAGCGCCCGCTCCTGATCAAGGGCGAGCCGGGCACCGGCAAGACGATGCTGGCCGAGGAAGTGGCCGGTGCGCTCGGACGCCCGCTGTTCGAGTGGCATGTGAAGTCGACCACCAAGGCCCAGCACGGCCTCTACGAATACGATGCGGTGTCGCGCCTGCGCGATTCC
>JAIENF010000549.1 GCA_019751575.1 Burkholderiales bacterium | reverse complement strand
ACGCCGGCGATGCTGCGCAGCAGGTGCTCGCGCCAGTGCGCGGTGCGCAGCGGCCAGCCGCGGCTCCATGCGAACAGGGCGATCGCCGCCACGATGAACACGCTGCGGTAGAGCATCAGCTCGGCCAGGCCGAAACGGTCGGCCGCCAGCTTCACGAACACGCCATGGGCGGTGAAGAACAGCCCCGAGGCCAGCATCCACAGGGCTGCCATCCCGGGGGTCTAGCCGCCGTGCAGCGGGCGCTGCACGACCTCGTGGAAATGCAGCATGCCGGCCTCGGTGGCGATGTCTTCCGGGTGGTGGATCTGCATGAGGCTGGTGACTCCCGCTCTCCCGCTGGCAGGGGAGCCGGATTGTCCCTTGAATCCCGGGGTCCGGCAACGAAGCCGTCCATGCGGACGGGGGCCTGCCGCGGGGATGCGGTGACCTGTCGGAAAGGGGTGGCCGCGGTTGACCCGGACGGCTGCCCTCGGCTAGCCTCTGCGGCCGCATCCGGGCGGCGGCGCGTCCGCGCCTGCCGCGCCGCGCCCTGCATCGCATTGTCCAGGAACCGATGGCCAAGACCGCCGCAAAGGATTCGCCCGCCCCGGCCCGTTTCGAGACGGCCATGGCGGAACTCGAGAAGATCGTGTCCACGATGGAGGCTGGGCAGCTGTCGCTCGAGGCTTCGCTCGAGAACTATCGCCGCGGGGCGGAGCTGCTGACCTGGTGCCAGGGCCAGTTGCAGGCGGTACAGGACCAGGTGCGCGTGCTCGAGGATGGGCTGCTGAAGGAGTTCACGCTCGATGCGGCCGGTGCGCGGCTGCGTCCCGGCGAGCGTGCCGGCATCGGCGGTGACGCGGACTCGGACGACGACGACAGTGACGACGACAGTGACGGCGATGACGGCGGCGGCAGCGATGGCGGATACCGGCGCTGACCCCTGGGCCGGCGTCGTTTGCCGGTAGGGACGCGCTCAGGTATCTTCAGCGGATGTACCTGTCAGCCTGCGCATGAGGTGACTGAGCCGATGTCTGTCGATGCGGCGGGTTTCGAGGCGTGGATGCGCGCCCACCAGGCGCTCGCCGAGCGGGCGCTCGACCAGGTGCTGCCCGGTGCCGAGCATGCGCCGGCGCGACTGCACTCGGCGATGCGCTATGCCGCCTCCGGGGGCGGCAAGCGGGTGCGCCCGCTGCTGGCATTCGCCGCCGGCGGGGTCGTCGACGCGCCGGTGGAGCGGGTGGCGCTGGCTGGCGCGGCCGTGGAGCTGATCCACGCCTATTCGCTGGTGCATGACGACATGCCGTGCATGGACGACGACACGCTGCGGCGCGGGAAACCGACGGTCCATGTCCAGTACGATGAAGCGACGGCGCTGCTGGTCGGTGACGCGCTGCAGAGCCTGGCCTTCCAGGTGCTGACGGATCACACCCTCGCCGATGACCCGGCGCGGCAGCTTGAAATGGTCCGCCTGCTTGCACAGTCGTCCGGGTCGCGCGGGATGGCCGGCGGGCAGGCGATCGACCTCGCGGCCGTCGGGCGCACGCTCGACGTGGCGGAACTCGAATTCATGCATGTCCACAAGACCGGCGCATTGATCCGATGTGCGACACTCCTGGGGGCGCTGTGCGGACGTCCGCTGGGAGAGGTCGAACGCGCCCACCTCGACCGGTTCGCCAAGGCGATCGGGCTCGCGTTCCAGGTGGTCGATGACCTGCTCGATGCAGAGGCAAGCACCGCCACCCTGGGCAAGACTGCGGGCAAGGATGCCGAGGCGAACAAGCCGACCTATGTGACCGTGCTCGGGCTGCGGGCTGCGAAGGAATGGGCGCGCGATCTGCGCGCACAGGCCGAAGCCGCGCTGGTGCCGCTCGGACCGGGTGCAGCCCGGCTGGGCCAGCTGGCGGATTTCATCGTGAAGAGACAATTTTGAACAAGCCGCACGAAGTCTTCGAATTGCTGGGCCGCATCCACAGCCCGGCCGACCTGCGCGCGCTTGAGCGCCGCGAACTGCCGCAACTCTGCAATGAACTGCGCGAGTTCCTGCTGCAGTCGGTCGCGCGCACCGGGGGCCACCTGTCCTCCAACCTCGGCACGGTCGAGCTGACGGTCGCGCTGCACTACGTGTTCAACACCCCGGCCGACCGGCTGATCTGGGACGTC
>JAIENF010000088.1 GCA_019751575.1 Burkholderiales bacterium | reverse complement strand
CTGTGAATCGGCGCAGGCGTGCACCTCCGCCAGCGCACGCAGCTGCGAGTTCGAGCCGAACACCAGGTCGACCGTCGTGGCCGTCCAGCGCACATGGCCGGTGCGGCGGTCGCGCCCCTCCAGCACGCCTTCGCGCGCCGACTTCTGCCAGGCCGTGCCCATGTCGAGCAGGTTGATGAAGAAGTCGTTGCTGAGCGTGCCGACGCGGTCGGTGAACACGCCATGCGCCGATCCGCCGACGTTCGCGCCGAGCACCCGCAGCCCGCCGACCAGAACCGTCATTTCCGGCGCCGTCAGCCCGAGCAGCTGTGCCCGGTCGACGAGACGCTCGGTGGCGATGCCTTCCAGCCCCTTGCGCGCGTAGTTGCGGAAGCCGTCCACCATCGGCTCCAGCGGCGCGAAGGCCTGGGCGTCGGTCTGCTCCGCGGTCGCGTCGGTGCGCCCTGGCGTGAACGGCACGGCGATGTCATGGCCGCCCTTGCGTGCCGCCGCCTCGACCGCCGCGCAGCCGCCCAGCACGATCAGATCCGCCAGCGAGATCCGCTTGCCGCCGGCCTGTGTAGCATTGAACGTGCGCTGGACGCCCTCGAGCGCCGCGAGCGCCTTCGCGAGTTCGGCCGGTTCATTTACCTCCCAGTCCTTCTGCGGCGCGAGCCGGATGCGCGCACCGTTGGCGCCGCCGCGCTTGTCGCTGCCGCGGAAGGTCGAGGCCGACGCCCATGCCGTCGCGACCAGCCTCGGGATCGATAGCCCGGAGGCGAGGATCTTCGCCTTGAGCGCCGCGATGTCCGCCGCGTCGACCAGCGGATGGTCTACCGCCGGCACCGGGTCCTGCCAGATCAGTTCCTCCTGCGGCACCAGCGGGCCGAGGTAACGGGAGACCGGACCCATGTCCCGGTGGGTCAGCTTGAACCAGGCGCGGGCGAACGCGTCGGCGAACTGGCCGGGGTTCTCGAGGAAGCGGCGCGCGATCTTCTCGTAGGCCGGGTCTGTGCGAAGCGCGAGGTCCGCGGTGGACATCATCGGCGCATGGCGCCGCGTCGGGTCGTGTGCATCGGGCACCGTGCCGGCGCCGGCGCCACCCTTCGGCGTCCACTGGTGCGCGCCGGCAGGGCTCTTCGTGAGTTCCCACTCGAAGCCGAACAGGGTTTCCAGGTAGCTGTTGTCCCACTGCGTCGGCGTCGCCGTCCAGGCACCTTCGAGGCCGCTGGTGATCGCATGCACGCCCTTGCCGCTGCCGAAGGTGTTCTTCCAGCCGAGCCCCTGTTCCTCGATGCCTGCGCCTTCCGGCTCCGGGCCCACGTACGTGGCGGGGTCCGCCGCGCCATGGCACTTGCCGAACGTATGGCCGCCGGCGACCAGCGCGACGGTCTCCTCGTCGTCCATCGCCATGCGCGCGAAGGTGACCCGGATGTCGTGCGCCGAGGCGAGCGGATCCGGCCGGCCGTTCGGCCCTTCCGGGTTCACGTAGATCAGGCCCATCTGCACCGCAGCCAGCGGATTGGCGAGGTCACGGTCGCCGCTGTAGCGCTCGTCGGCCAGCCACTTCCCCTCTGGGCCCCAGTAGATGTCCTCTTCCGGTTCCCAGATGTCGGCACGGCCGCCGGCGAAGCCGAAGGTCTTGAAGCCCATCGAATCGAGCGCGACATTGCCGGCGAGGATCATCAGGTCGGCCCAGGACAGGCTGCGGCCATACTTCTGCTTGATCGGCCAGAGCAGGCGCCGCGCCTTGTCGAGGTTGCCGTTGTCCGGCCAGCTGTTCAGCGGGGCGAAGCGCTGGGCACCCGCGCCCGCGCCGCCGCGGCCATCGGAGATGCGATAGGTGCCGGCGCTGTGCCAGGCCATGCGGACGAAGAACGGACCGTAGTGGCCATAGTCGGCCGGCCACCAGTCCTGCGAGTCGGTCATCAGTGCATGCAGGTCGCGGACCACCGCGTCGAGGTCGAGGCTGCGGAAGGCCTTGGCATAGTCGAAGCCGTCGCCCATCGGGTCGGACAGCGACGAGTGCTGGTGCAGCACCTTGAGGTCGAGCTGCTCCGGCCACCAGTCTGCATTCTTCCGGGAAGCGGTGACCGGGCTGGCGGGGACGTGGCCTGCGAACGGGCATTTCTGTTCCGACATGGTTCTCTCCTTTGTGTTCCA
>JAIENF010000775.1 GCA_019751575.1 Burkholderiales bacterium | reverse complement strand
GCTGATCACGCTGACCGCGCTGCGCGTCGCCCGGCAGGTGGAGCCGGCCCATGCGACGCGTCTGTTCGCGGCGATGACCACCTGGTTCGCGCTCGGGCAGGTGGCCGGACCGCTGGTGGCCGAGCGGCTCGTCGCGTGGACGGGCGGATTCGGATTGGCGCTGGCGATGGCAGGCGCGAGCCTCGTGGTGGCGATCGTGCTGACCCCGGTCGCGCCGCGCACCGAACGCGCAGTCGGTGTAATGTCTGCGCCGTCATCGATTTCCACACGAGGAGCCGCGCCCATGTCGACACCCGAATCCACGGCCCAGCGCACGACCCAGCGCCCGCAGGTCATCGCGCTTGAAGAGCACTATTTCGATGCCGAACTGTCGAAGCTGTTCGAAGGCTACGAGGCGCAGCCGAAGATGGGCAAGCGCCTGCTCGACATGGACGACGAGCGCATCCGCCTGATGGACGAGGCCGGCGTCGACGTCCAGGTCCTGTCGCATGCCGCGCCGGGCACGCACCGTCTCGATGCCGCCACCGCAGTGCCGATCGCGCAGCGGGTGAACGACCGCCTGAAGCAGATCATCGACCGCAACCCGTCTCGCTTCGCCGGCTTCGCGACGCTGCCGGCGGTGGACCCGAAGGCTGCCGCCGACGAGCTCGAGCGCGCGGTGACCAAGCTCGGCATGAAGGGCGCGATGGTGCACGGCCTGACCAACGGCCTGTTCATCGACGACAAGCGCTTCTGGCCGATCTTCGAGCGCGCCGAACAGCTCGACGTGCCGATCTACCTCCACCCGTCGCGGCCGCATCCGGCGGTGATCGAGGCCTACTACAAGGACTACGTGAAGGAATTCCCGTCGATCACCAACGCCGGCTGGGGCTTCGGCGTGGAGACCGGCACCCAGTGCCTGCGCCTGGTCCTGTCGCGCGTGTTCGAGACCCATCCGAAGCTGAAGATCATCTGCGGCCACCTCGGCGAGGGCCTGCCGTTCCTGCTCTGGCGCATCGACATGACGATGTCGCGCTCGGGCAACACGCCGCTGTATTTCCGCGAGACCTTCCGCAACAACTTCTGGCTGACTACCAGCGGCGCCTTCTCGCATGCCGCGCTGCTGTGCACGGTGATGGAGATGGGCATCGACCGCATCCTGTTCGGCATCGACTACCCGTACTGCGAGAACGCACCGGGCACCGAGTGGATGAAGGACGTGCCGCTGTCGACCGAAGACCGGATCAAGATCCTGAACGGCAACGCGAAGAAGCTGCTGCGGATGTAGGTGCCGCGTCGGCACGGCGGGCGCCGAGCGTGCCCGTCGTGCGGTCGGTGCCTAGGCCGCGGGAGGGCGCGCCGGCGGCTCTATGGTGCCGATGTGCAGGCCGAAGCTGCCGCGCCGGCGGTCCTCGAAATAGTGGGTGAGCGTGTTGCGCACGGTCGCGAACGCGATCTCCGGCCACGGCACCTCGGCCTCGGTGAACAGCTTGACCTCGAGCGATTCCTCGCCTGCGCAGAAGTCGAGGTCGAGCAGGCGTGCGCGGAACAGCAGGTAGACCTGGCTGATGTGCGGGATGTTGTACATCGCGTACAGGTGCAGGAGCTCGACCCGCGCGTTGGCCTCTTCCAGCGTCTCGCGGGCCGCGCCCTGCATCGTCGTCTCGCCGTTCTCCATGAAGCCGGCCGGCACCGTCCAGTAGCCGCGCCGTGGCTCGATGGCACGGCGGCAGAGCAGGATGCGGTCGTCCCATTCGGGGATGCAGCCGACCACCATCTTCGGGTTCTGGTAGTGGATGGTGCTGCACGCATCGCAGACGAAGCGCGGCAGCGCGTCGCCCGCCGGCACCTTCAGGGAAACGCGTGCGCCGCATTCGCTGCAGAAGTTCATCGTCTGTACCATTGCCCGGGTGGCGGATTATCGCATCGGGGCCGCGGGGCCGGCGCGCTCAGCGGGATTCCGGGGCCGGTGCCTGGGTAGCGCGAAACGGCGCATGTTCGTTCAGTTCGTCGACATAGTGCGCGATGCCGCGTGCTTCGCGCCCGAGGAAATCCTCGACCGCGCGCGCGAACTGCGGATGGGCCAGCCAGTGGGACGAGTGCGTGACGACCGGCGTCAGCCCGCGCGCTAGCATGTGTTCGCCCTGCGCGCCGCCTTCGA
>JAIENF010000613.1 GCA_019751575.1 Burkholderiales bacterium | reverse complement strand
GACGATCGATTACCTGGTGGCGATGTGCGAACGGGTGCTGGACGAGACCGGCCTGCTTCCCCATGCCAACCCCGGCGTGATGACCCCGGCCGAGATCGCGAAGCTGCGCCGGGTCAGCGTGTCGCAGGGCCTGATGCTCGAGTCGGCTTCGCAGCGACTGTGCGAACGCGGCGGCCCGCATTTCGGATCGCCGGACAAGGCGCCGGCCGCACGGCTGGCGACGATCGCGGCTGCCGGCGCGCTGAAGGTGCCGTTCACCAGCGGTATCCTGATCGGCATCGGCGAAACCCGCGAAGAGCGGCTCGACGCCCTGCTCGCGCTGCGCGCGCTGCACCGGGAGCACGGACACCTGCAGGAGGTCATCGTGCAGAACTTCCGTGCCAAGCCGCGCACCGCGATGTCGGACGCGCCCGATGCATCGCCTGGCGAGCTGGCCTGGACGATCGCGCTGGCCCGCCTGGTGTTCGGACCTTCGATGAACATCCAGGCACCGCCCAACCTGAGCCCGGGCGAGGCGCGCGCGCTGATCGATGCAGGCATCAACGACTGGGGCGGCGTGTCGCCGGTGACGCCGGACCATGTCAACCCGGAAGCGCCCTGGCCGGCGGTGGAAGCGCTGCGCGAGTCGACGGCCGAGGCAGGACACCAGCTGGTCGAACGGCTCGCCGCGTATCCGGCGTGGTGCCTGCAGCCGGCGCGCTGGTTCGACCCGAAGGTCCTGCCGGCCCTGTTGCACCGGATGGATGCCGACGGGCTCGCACGCAGCGACGACTGGTCCGCGGGGCGCACCGGGGCGGTGCCCGCCGTCACCACCACCCGCGCCGCGGCGAGGCCCGCCATCGTCGATCGATCGATCGCCACCGCACTCGCGGCCGCGCGCCGCGGCGATGCGCTCGACGAAGCGATGATCGTGCGGCTGTTCGCGGCGCGCGACGGCGAGGTCGCGGAGATCGCGGCCGCCGCCGACGCACTGCGCCGTGCACGCAACGGCGATGCGGTCAGCTACGTCGTGAACCGCAACATCAACTACACCAACGTCTGCCACTACGGCTGCCGTTTCTGCGCGTTCTCGAAGGGCCGCCATGGCGCCCGGCTGCGCGGGCCGGCCTATGACCTCGACGATGCCGAGATCGCCCGCCGGGTATCCGAGGCATGGGCACGCGGCGCCACCGAGGTGTGCATGCAGGGCGGCATCCATCCCGACTACACCGGCGATACCTACCTGCACATCCTGCGCGTGGCCAAGGAGGCGGCGCCCGGCATCCACGTGCACGCGTTCTCGCCGCTCGAAGTGAGCCACGGCGCGGCCACGCTCGGCCTCACGGCAGAGGCCTTCCTCGGACGGCTGCGCGATGCCGGCCTGGGCACGTTGCCCGGCACCGCAGCCGAGATCCTGGACGACGAGGTGCGCGAGGTGCTCTGCCCGGACAAGCTGCGCACCGACGAGTGGCTCGGCGTGATGGCGGCCGCGCATCGGGTCGGACTGCGCTCGACGGCGACCATCATGTTCGGCCACCTCGACCGCAGCGAGCACTGGGCGCGCCACCTGCTGCGCGTACGCACGCTGCAGGAACGCACCGGCGGCTTCACCGAATTCGTGCCACTGCCGTTCATCCACATGGAAGCACCGGTCTACCTGAGGGGCCGCGCGCGCCCCGGCCCGACCTGGCGCGAAGCACTGCTGATGCACGCCGTGGCGCGCCTGGTGCTGGCGCCGGCGATCGACAACATCCAGTGCTCCTGGGTGAAGCTGGGTCCCGAGGGCGTGTCGGCAGTGCTCGGCGCAGGGGTCAACGACCTCGGCGGCACGCTGATGAACGAAAGCATCTCGTTCGCCGCGGGCAACCAGCATGGACAGGAGCTCGCACCCCCACGGATGGACGCGCTGATCCGCCGCGCCGGGCGCGACCCGGTGCAGCGCACGACCACGTACGGTGCCGTGCCTGCGGAACGCGTTGCAGCGGCCTGGGCTGCGCGGCCGCTCGCGCCAGTCGTGCAGACGCCGCTGCGCCGGCGCAAGCGGGTTCCCGCGGCCCATCCGGACGACCCATCGGCGACACTCGTTGCCTGCCTGCAGCCGACGATGCACGCCACGCCCGCCACGCAAACCACCACGACGACCGACGCATGAACGAT
>JAIENF010000095.1 GCA_019751575.1 Burkholderiales bacterium | reverse complement strand
TGAACCCCCTGACCGGCCAGCCGCTCGCGTTCGAATCCGTGCAAAGAAGGCTCGAGCAGATGCGCCTCGAAACCCAGTTGCTGGAGGAGGAGGCAAAGCAGGCTGCGATCCGGAACAACCTGTCGCTGGCGCCCATCCGGCGCGGCAACGAAGAGCGCAGGCTGCAGGCCGAGATGTTCGGACCCGTGGGTTTCGGGGGTGGTGCGCTGCCCATGAGCGCTGCACCTGCCGGCGCCACCGGCGGTGGTCCCGGTACGCGCGCCGTCCAGCGTCCCGCACCGGCGATGGCTCCGGTGCAACCGGCGGTGCCTCCGGCAGTGCCTGTGGCCCTGCCGGCCATACCTTCCCCGGCGCTCGCGCAGGGACCCCAGGTGCTCGCCATCCTGCGCAACGGCGACCAGCGGCGCGCGATCGTCCAGTCAGGCGGGGCAAGTGCTTCGGTGTCCGAAGGCGACGAATGGATGGGCCGGCGCATCGGTGCGATCACCGACGGATCGGTGACCATCGACGGGAAGACCGTCGAGCTGCCGCGCAATCCGGCAGTGATCGTCGCCAGCGACCGACGGCCGCCGCCTGGCCAGCCGACGCTCGTCCAGCAGTCCACGGTTCAGCCGCCAGCGACGACCGGTCTGGCACGGACGCCGGCGGCCAGCGCTCCGGGCGCTGCGGCCGCGCAGCCGTTTCCACCCCTGCCGCCACTACCCGCTGTCCCGGTGATCGGTCCGGTCGATCCGCGTAACCCGTTGAGTGCGCTCGGACCACAGCCGGCCGGATTCTCACCGATGCCGCCCCGACCCGTGCCATTGCCGACCGTGCCGGCGAGCGACCTGCCGCGCTGAGCCTGGCGTGGCAGCACGCCTTGTCCGCTGCTTGCTGGTCGTTGCCGCGAGCATCGCCAGTCCGGTCCAGGCCATCGGCAGTGACGACACAGCCATCGTCGGTTCGTCCGCACCCGCGACCTGTTGGGAGCAGGCGGCGCGCCGCCACCGGGTCAACCCGCACCTGCTGGTGGCCATCGCCGAGGTCGAGAGCGGCCTGCGTCCCGGCGCGATCGGACGCAACACCAACGGTTCGGTGGACATCGGCCTGATGCAGATCAACAGCCTCTGGCTACCAGAGCTCCAGCGCCACGGCATCTCGCCGCGCGACCTGCTGGACCCGTGCGTCTCCGTGCATGTCGGGGCCTGGGTGCTTGCACAGAAGATGCGCAGGCACGGCAACACGTGGACGGCGGTGGGCGCATACAACGCCGGCAGCGACGTGCTGCGCGACCGGTATGCGCGGAAGGTGATGGAAGCGCTGGCGAGGCGGGGGAGCCGGGGCGGGCAGTGAATCCGTCAGGGCTGCAAGAGCAGGCACCGCGACTTCGGCACTGGCGGTGCTGGTTGATGGATGGGCATGGAATATGCGCAAAAGGTACGCACTACCGACATCGGATTCGGGAGAGAATCCGGTCGCCTGGCTGTACAGGCCGGCTGAAGTCGTACGGCCGGCAAGTGCCCGGACGCAACCTTACTTGTCGCAAGGACTTCAGACGAATGGATGTCAGCGAAGATGTCTGCCCATCTTGTGGAGATGGTTTCGTCGAAAGCCGCGGCGCGATACCGGATGGGAAAGCTTTCGGAGGACAGCAACTCGCGCGCGCAATGCCCGGAGGAAGCCTCGCCTCCTGCTTGACCTGCGGATTGGCGTTCCGAACGCCTCGCCCCAGCAAGGAGGAACTTGACGCGCTGTATAGAAGCGCGCCGTCGGACTACTGGTCAGGCTCTGCCGCCGAAAAGAGGGATTTCGCGCTCGCGAGGGCTGCGATCCAGGCGACGCTTGCAGAAGGGAGAGTCCTTGACGTCGGCTGTTTTGACGGCATGTTTCTTCAATCGCTGGGTGAGGCGTACGAACAATTCGGTATAGAGATAAATCCTGTTGCCGCTGCTGCAGCGGAGTCGAAGGGCGTCACGATCATCGGCGCCGACTTTGACGCAGGCCGCTCTCATGCAGAGCGCCATGAAGCGGTCGTGTCGATAGATTCATTTGAACACTCGCTTCGACCCTACGAATTGGAATTCCCCCGATTTCCCGGACACATCCATTAATGCCACTATGGCAGTTGGAGGTGTGCGATGGCAACAGGGACA
>JAIENF010000585.1 GCA_019751575.1 Burkholderiales bacterium | reverse complement strand
GCCCGGCAAGCCAGCGCCTGCACCGGCGGCGACTGCCGCATCGACCCCGGCTGCTGCAACCGCCGCCACGCCCCCACCCTCTTCGTCGAAGCCGTCCGCGCCGGCGACGGTCCCGCAGCAGCAGGCCGCAGCCCCCGCCCCCGCGCAGCCCCCGTCCAGCCCACCGCCGGCGAAAACGGACGCGCCGCGCGGTTTCGTCGTGCAGCTGGGCGTGTTCACCTCGCCGCAGAATGCCGAGGCCCTGCAGCGGAAGCTCGCCGAGGCCGGGGTCGTGACCTCCACCGAGACGCGCGTGCTGATCGGCCCGTTCCGGGACCGCGCGGAAGCGGACCGATCGATGGACGCGGTGAAGCGGATGGGACTGGGTGCAGTGGTGATGCCGGCGCGCCCGTGAGGGGCTGCCGGCACGGCGGTCACTGCTCGATGCGGATCTTGCCTTCGCGGATCAGCCGTTCGTAGAGCACGAACTCCCTCTTCTGGAATTCGAGGAACTGCTGCGAGGTGGAGACGATCGGCTCGAAGCCCTGGGTGGACAGCCGTTCCCTTGCCTCCGGCCCCTGCATGATCTTCGTGAGCGCGGCGGTGAGCGTCGACACCACATCCTTCGGCAGGTTCGCCGGACCATAGACGCCATGCCACGAATACATCTCGAAACCGGGGAAGCCCTGCTCGATCATCGTCGGCACGTCGGGCAGCGCGGGCGAGCGCTTCGCGGCAGTGACGCCCAGCGCCCGCACCTTGCCGGCGAGGATCTGCGGGCGGGTCGCGATCATGGTGCCGAACATGCCGGCGATATGCCCGCCCTGGATGTCGATCAGCGCAGGACCCGCGCCCTTGTAGTTGATGATCTCGAAGCGGCTGCCGCTGGCGTTGCGGAACAGTTCCATCGCCAGGTGGCCCGCCGAACCGATGCTTTCGGTACCGGTGTTGATCAGGCCGGGGCGCTTGCGGATCAGCGCCGCGAACTCGCGCGCGTCCTTCGCCGGGATCGCGTTGTTCACGATCAGCACGGTCGGCCCTTCGGACACCCGGGTGATGTGGGTGAAGTCGGTCCACGTGTCGTACGGAAGCTTGGGCAGCAGCGCCGCGTTGATCACGTGCACCGAGGCCTGCACCAGCAGCGTATGGCCATCGGGCGCGGACTTCGCGACCAGTTCGCTGCCGATGGTGCCGAAGCCGCCGGGCCGGTTCTCGACGATGAACTGCTGCCCGAGCGTGACGGTCAGCCGCTCGGCCAGCAGCCGGCCGATGAAATCGACCGCGCCACCCGGTGCGAACGGCACCACGATGCGCACCGTACGCGTCGGATACGCCTGGGCGAACGCGTCGCCCAGGCACAGCACGCCGGCAAGCGCGGAGGCGCACATCCCGGCGACCACCCGGCCGAGTGTCATGCGCCGCGCGCGCGCGGTGCCTGTCGCCAGGGCGGGCTGGGATCCGGGATCGGAAGCGGGGTGTCGGTCGTGCATGCGGGGGTACTCCCTTTCAAAGGTCTCGGCGGATGGGATCGGCATTGCAGGCAGCGGCGCGTGCCGCGATGACACGCACGTTGCACCAACGGGCACTTGCAGGTCAATACGTGGCCGGATAACTGCCACCGTCGATCAGCAGGTTCTGCGCCGTGATGTAGCCGGCATGGGCCGAGCAGAGGAACGCTGCGTAGGCGCCGAACTCGGCCGGATCGCCGAACCGCCGCGCCGGGATCGCCGCCGCCCGCGACTGCCACAGTGCATCGAAACCGGGTCCGTCCGGTTCGACCAGGCCGGCCACGTGTCGGCGCTGCGCATCGGTGGCGAACGGTCCGGGCAGCAGGTTGTTGATCGTCACGTTGTACTGCACCGTCTGGCGGGCGATTCCCGAGGAGAAGCCGACCAGCCCGGACCGTGCGCCATTGGACAGCCCGAGCTCATGCTGCGGGATCTTGACGCTCCGCGACACGACGTTGAGGATGCGCCCGAAGCGGCGCGCGATCATGCCGTCGACCGTCAGGCGCATCATCTCGATCGGTCCGAGCATCATCGCGTCGAGCGCACCGATCCAGTCGTCGCGACTCCAGTGGCGGAAGTCGCCGGGCAGCGGCCCGTCGGCATTGTTCAGCAGGATGTCCGGCTCGGGACATGCATCGAGTGCCG
>JAIENF010000452.1 GCA_019751575.1 Burkholderiales bacterium | reverse complement strand
GCTGTTCGGCCGCGCCTGGCTGTTCGTCGGCCATGCAACGCAGGTCCCGAAGCCCGGCGATTTCATCACCACCGACCTCGGTCGCCAGCCGGTGCTGATGACCCGCCACCACGACGGATCGGTCCGGGTGGTGCTCAACCGCTGCACCCATCGCGGCGTGAAGCTGGTCGCGGAGCGGCAGGGCAACCGGCAGCGGCTGATCTGCCTGTACCACGGCTGGACCTTCGACCCCGACGGCACGCTGCTTCGCGTGCCGGTCGATGAAGGCTGCGCGCCCGGCTTCAAGCTGTGCGACTTCAACCTCGCGACCGCGCCGCGCGTGGGAATCTACCGGGGGTTCGTGTTTGCGAGCCTGTCACCGTCGGGCGTGGCGTTCGACGACTGGATCGCGCCCATGACGCAGAACATCGACGACATCGTCGACCGCGCGCCGGGTGGCGAGATCGCACTCGATGCCGGGGTGCACCGCTACATCGTGCGCGCCAACTGGAAGATGCAGGCCGAGAACGCAGTCGACTCTTACCACGTGCCGTTCAGCCACGCCTCCACCGTCAACCAGAAGGGCGTGCAGTTCTCGCGCCGCGAGGGCGACGAAGAGGGCGCGAAGGTGGTCGATGGCCAGCGCACCGCGCCGCAGTGGAAGCAGCGGCGCAGCTACTCGGTGGGCTTCGGCCACTGCTGGACCAGCAACACCGAACTGAAGGAGAACGAGCGGTCGAGCGCGGTGTACGACGAGTACAAGCGCACCCTCGCCGCCGCGGTCGGTGCAGAGCGCGCCGAGTGGATCCTCACCCCGCGCATGCACAACTCCCTGCTCTACCCGAACGTGTCCTTCATGGGCCTGAACATGCACATCCGCGTGATCCGGCCGATCGCGGTCGACATGACCGAGGTGAACATCTACCCGGTGCGGCTGGTGGGCGCGCCCGACTCGATGAACGTGCGCAACACCCGGCTGCTGAACGTCACGCATGCCGCGGCTTCGTTCGTGCAGTCCGACGACCTCGAGGCATTCGCCCGGGCGCAGGCGGGGCTGCAGAGCCAGCAGACCGACTGGGTGGACATCTCGCGCGGACTCGGGCGCGAGGAGCCGATCGATCCGCCCGGCGCGCTGCGCCAGATGGCGACCGACGAACTCGTCGTGCGCGGCCAGTTCCGCGCCTGGCTCGACTACATGGCCGCGGCATGATGGCCGGCGAGTACGAGCAGTTCCTGATCCACGAGTCGAGGCTGCTCGACGAACGGCGCTTCCGCGACTGGATGGCGCTGTTCACCGAGGACGGTTCCTACTGGGTGCCGGCCACCGTCGGCCAGCGCACGCCGTTCGGCCAGACCTCGCTGTTCTACGACGACCTCGAACTGATGCGCACCCGCATCGATCGCCTCGAGCATCCGCTGATCCACGTCCAGACGCCGCCGTCGAACACGGTGCACCTGGTCGGCAGCGTCACCGTCGAGCCGGGCACCCCGGCCGCCGAGCCGGACATCGGGCTGCCGGCCAGCGACGTGCTGGTTCTGTCCTCGGCGATCACCGCCGAGTTCCGCCTCGACCAGCAGCGCACGTTCGTCGGCCGCCAGCGACACTGGCTGCGCCGGGTCGACGGCGCGCTGCGCATCGTGCGCAAGCGGGTCGACCTGGTCAACTGCGAGGCGGCGTTCGAAGCGATCGCGGTACCGGTCTGAACGGCGAAGCAGCCCTGCGCCACTGGCGGCCGATCGCCGCACTGGTCCTGGCCTCGTTCGCCTGGGGCTTCAACTGGGTGGTGATGAAGACCGCGATGCAGTATGCGGGCCCGTTCGAGTTCTGCGTGCACCGTGCGCTGGTCGCGCTGGTGCCGCTGTTCGCCATCCTGGTGCTGACCGGCCGCGCGCGCCAACCGGTGCCCTGGGTCTGGATCGCCTGGCTGAGCGTCTTCCAGACCCTGCTCTGGGGTGCCCTCACCTCCGGCAGCGTGATGGCAGGCTCGGCCGGGACCAGTTCCATCCTCTGCTACACGATGCCCTTCTGGGTGATGCTGCTCGCGTGGCCGATCCTCGGCGAGCGGCTGCACGGCTGGCAATGGATGGCGGTCGCGCTCGCCGGGGCCGGGCTGCTGCTGGTGATCGCCCCGTGGAGCC
>JAIENF010000249.1 GCA_019751575.1 Burkholderiales bacterium | reverse complement strand
TGCCGCTGGGGATAGACGTCGTGATGGCGCACAACTGCCTGGTGAGCCGCTCCGCGCTCTGGCAGTTCCGCGAAGGCGGGCGCACGGTCGAGGTGGCGGTGAAGGGAAACCTGGTGGTGCACAGCGGCGACGTGCTGCGCGAATCGACGCTGTGCGGGCTGGGCATCGCCCAGTCGAACTGGTGGCTGTTCCGCCAGGACCTGGCGGACGGCACGCTGGTCGAATGCCTGAAGAAGCACCGCGTGCCGGGGTTGTCGATGTCGGTGGTGTATCCGCCGACGCGCTTCGTGCCGCGCAAGGTCCGTGTCATGATCGATTTCCTGGTCGAGATCACGCGCGTCTGAACGCGTGGCAGGCCGGACGGCGGCGTCGCGCCGCCGGCAACCCTGAAGGAGGAGTCCACGATGTCCCGCACCCCTTGCGCCGCGGCGCTGGCCGGTTGCCTGCTGGCGGCCGCACTCTGCACAGGCGCTGCATCGGCGCAGTCCTTCCCTGCCCGCCCGCTGATGATCGTCAACGGCAATGCCGCTGGCGGGACGCCGGACATCCTCGCCCGGCAGATGGCCGAGGAACTCCGCCAGGCGTTCGGCCAGAGCGTGATCGTGGTCAACCGCACCGGTGCCAACGGTTCGATCGCCGCCGAATCGGTGCGCCGGGCGACGCCCGACGGCCACACGCTGCTGTTCGCCACGATGACCACGATGGCAGTCAACCCGCACCTGCAGAAGGATGCACGCTACAACGGTGCCCACGATTTCGAACCGATCGCGACACAGGTACTGCAGCCGCTGCTCTGGGCGACCACGGCCAGCCAGCCGTTCAAGTCGCTCCGGGACGTGGTCGACCAGGCCCGCGCCCACCCAGGCAAGATCATCGCATCGCGCCAGGGCTTCGGTGCCTCGTCGCACCTGACCGTGGCCGCGCTGGCCGGGCGCAACAAGATCGAGTTCAACCTGATCGGATACACCGGCTCGGCGGACACCTTCATGGCGCTTCGCCGCGGCGACGTGCAGCTGATGGTCGACCTGCCGCAGTCCATGCTGCCGCGCATCCAGAACGGCGACCTGGTCCCGCTCGCGGTCACCAGTGCGACGCGGATAAAGGCCCTGCCCAACGTGTCGACCTGGGTCGAACAGGGCGTGATGGATGCCGAACTGACAGCCTGGTACGTGTATGTCGCGCCGAAGGGCACGCCGGCCGCGATCGTCAACCAGCTCAACACCGAGATCAACCGGATCCTGGTGCAGCCACGTTTCCGCCAGCGGCTGGAGGAGGTGGGCGGCATCGTACGCACCCTGTCCCCGGCCGAACTGCGCAAGTTCATGGCCGAGGAGCATGTGCGCTGGGGCGCACTGCTGAAGAACGCGAACATCCATCCGGACTGATGCAGCGCCCCGTTGCCGGGACAGGGGCTTGTAAAGCTGGCGACCGCCAAGCCACACTCCCGGGCACGACGAACAGGGGAGCCTGCTGATGGATGACAACGACTACATGGGCCTCGCGCTGGCGCAAGCCGAAGAGGCGTTCGCCCGGGGCGACTGGCCGGTGGGCGCGGTGGTGGTCAACGAGGGACGGATCCTAGCCCTTGGCCAGAACCGGCAGAACACGATGTGCGATGTCACGGTGCACGCGGAGACGGATGCGCTGCGCCGCGCGCAAAGCGCGCATGGCCTGCCGGCGATCGCCGGCAGCACGCTCTACTGCACGATGGAGCCCTGTCCCATGTGCGCCTGGGCACTCAAGCTGGCGGGCGTGCGGCGGCTGGTGCTCGGGCTTCGCCATGCCACCCTCGACCGGGTCGACATGGGCGGCTACTCGATCGAGGCGTTCTGCACGATGGTGGGGTTCGACACGCTGCAGTTGACCACCGACGTGAGGATCGACGAATGCCTGGAGATCCGCCGCCGATGGGGCAAGGACCAGGTGCGCACAGCGCCACCCGACGCCGGCGGCACCGCCCCTCGCTGAGCCCGGCGTCCGCCTTCAGACATAGGCGGCGCTGGCACGTCGATTGCATGGGCCTGTCGCGGTTTCCGTCTCCCTGTCGACGAAAGGTGACTCCTCATGCCGAAGCTTCCCGTCTCGAACGTCCGCCGCAACCTGCTCGGGTCCGCGG
>JAIENF010000393.1 GCA_019751575.1 Burkholderiales bacterium | reverse complement strand
ATGAGCGCCGCGTCCGCCGAGCCGGGCTACGTGCTGTACGTCCAGCCTGGCTGAAGCAGCTGTCTCCGGGCGAAGGAGTTTCTTTCGCGACACCAGATTCCCTACCGGGTCGCCGACATCCGGCGCGACCCGGCCGACCTCGCGGCGCTGCATGCGTTCGGGGTGCGCAACCTGCCTGTGCTCGCGCGCGGCAGCGAGTTCGTGTTCGGGCAGCAGCTCGCCGATGTCGCGCGCTTCGTCGGCGTCACGCTCGAGGTGCATGTGCCGCTCGCGCCCGAGGTGCTGATGCAGCGCTGGACCGCCATCCTGCGCAGCACGCAGCGCCTGTGCGAACAGCTGCCGCCGCAGGCGATCGACCAGCCGCCGATCGAGGGCCGGCCCGGCACGCTGGGCGAACTCGCCTGGCATGTGTTCGGCATCGGCGATGGCTTCATCGAATGCGTCGAAGGACGCGAGCGCGACTGGGTGGGCGTGTCGATGCGCTTCCCCGCGGGTGGCGTTCCGAACGGCGGCATCGCCCGCGACTATGGCGATGGCGTGGTCGGGCGCCTCGAACGGTGGTGGGCCGATGCCGATGCCGCGAAGCGCGCAGGTGCTGGCGAGGTCGACACGCCACAGGGCCGGGTCACGCTGCATGCGTTCCTCGAGCGGCAGGCCTGGCACAGCGGCCAGCATGCACGGCAGCTCGCCGACGTGATCGAGCGCCACGGCGGCAAGGCCGAATGGCCGACGCGCGACCGCGAGCTGCAGGGACTGCCGATGCCGGTGGCTGTCTGGGGGTGAGTCGTCCCCGCCGGCCCGGCCGGCAGGGAGCTCATCCGAAGCGCAGGAAGGCCTTCGAGTACGGACCCTTCAGCGCGGGCACGGCTTCGCGGATGCGTGCCAGGTCCCCCTGCAGCAGCGCGCCACGCAGGTTCTTCACCGACGCAGCGATGCTGCCGATGGCAGCGTCGAGCGCCGGGTCCGGCGGCAGGCTCGACTTGGCACCGGCCAACGTCTCCGCCAGGTACGCGAGCACCGCGCTGTCGTCGCGCAGCCGGGCAAGGCCCGACGGACTGAAGCCGTCGTAACCATCGAGCAGGATCTTCTCCATCTGCTCGTGGTATGCATTCATCCGGTCTGAGAAGCTTGCAACGCCGTTGCGGGCGCGCAGCGCGCCGATCTCGTCGCGGATCGCCTCCAGCACCTCATGTGCCTTCGCCAGGTCGCCAGCCGCAGCGATCCGGCCGGCCTCGTCGTTGATCGCGGCGACGGTGGCGAGGGTCTTCGCCAGCGCGGGATCGGCTGCATACTGCGGTGGCGGCACCTTCCGCCAGGCGGCAGTCAGGGACGACCATTTGTCGCGGAACGCCGCGATCGCGCCGACGCTGGCCGCGACGTCCTTCTGGTTGGTCATGAACAGCGCGGTGCGGTAGTCCGCGTAGGCGGTGCGCACGGCGGCTTCCGCGTCCGCGTATGGCGAAGGCGCGGAGGCTGCCGCCGCCAGCGCTGACGCGCACAGCAGCAGCGCGGCCATCAATGCAGGCATTCGTTGCTTCATCCCGGGCTCCTGGAGGCGGCTGGTCGAACGTCCAGCCTGCGCCGACGGGGGGAGTGCCGTGTTGACCTGAATCAACCGGGCGGTTCGTTGATCGCATGTGGCGGCCGCCGCCCGTGCAGCACCTCGACCACGTCCATCGCCGCCTGCATCGCGATGTCGCGCCGGATGCGATCCACGGCAGAGCCGATGTGCGGCGTGAAGAAGGTGCGGTCGGGCATCGCCAGCAGGCGCGCGTTCACGCTTCGCGGCCGCTCTGGAAGGGCCCAGTCTTCCATTTCGAAGACATCGGCGGCATAGCCGCCTAGATGGCCTGACTCCAGCGCATCGGCGACCGCCGCCTCGTCGACGACCGAGCCGCGCGCGGTGTTCACCAGCAGCGCGCCCGGCCGCATGCGCGAGAGGAACGACGCGCCCACAAGGCGGAACGAATCCCGGTTCAGGGGGATGCAGACGCAGACGAAGTCGCTGCGTGAGGCGAGTTCGTCTAGCCCGGAAAAGGTGAGGCGCAGCGCATCTTCCTGGTCCGGTGACAGCGGGCTGCGGTCCCAGTAGAGCAGTTGCGCGCGGAAGCC
>JAIENF010000058.1 GCA_019751575.1 Burkholderiales bacterium | reverse complement strand
AGGTGGCCGAGGTCCGCGAGCGGCTGGCAACCTTCGGGTCGGAACCGGTCGGCAACACGCCCGTCCAGTTCGCGGCGTTCATCCGCGCGGAACAGAAGAAGTACGCGCGCATCGTGCGCGACTCGGGCGCGAAGGCCGACTGAATCCGCGCAAGCCTAGCGGCTTCAGCCTTGCGCCGGCCACAGCCAGGCCGCACCGCGCACCCCGGACGAATCGCCATGCCGGTTGCGCACCAGCCGCGTGTCGACCCGGTCGGAAAAGACGTGCGGGCCCCAGAGCAAGGGGATGCGTTCGTACAGCCGGTCGATGTTCGACACCCCGCCACCGAGCACGATCACATCCGGATCGAGCAGGTTGATCACGCCTGCGAGGGCGCGCGCAGCGCGTTCGCAGTAGCGCTCGAGCGTGGCGGCGCAGTCAGGATCGCCGGCGGCCGCACCCGAGGCGACCGCCACGGACGACAGCGAGCGGCCGGTCGCACGCCGATGGTCCGCGGCCAGCGCGGGACCGGACAGCCAGGTCTCGACGCACCCCCTGCGGCCGCAATAGCAGGCAGGCCGTGCCGAATCCTGCCCGTCCATCAGCGGCAGCGGGTTATGTCCCCATTCGCCGGCGATCGAGTTGCGTCCCTCGAGCACCCGGCCGTCGACCACGATGCCACCGCCGACACCGGTGCCGAGGATCACGCCGAACACCACCGGCGCGCCGGCACCTGCGCCATCGACCGCCTCGGACAGCGCAAAGCAGTTGGCGTCGTTCGCGAAGCGAAGCGACCGGCCGAGCTTCGCCTCGAGATCGGCCGCGAGTTCGCGCCCGTTCAGGCAGGTCGAGTTGGAGTTCTTCAGCCGCCCGCTGGCACTGGAGAACGCACCCGGGGTGCCGATGCCGACGCGGGCAGGCCCGCTGCCGGCCAGCGCCGGGCCGGATTCGATCGCCTCGACCAGCCCGGCGATCGCATCGAGGGTCGCCAGGTAGTCGCCCTGAGGGGTCGGCCGGCGTAACCGCGCCAGTTCCCGGCCGGCGTCGTCGATCGCGATCGCCTCGATCTTGGTGCCGCCGAGGTCGATGCCGATGCGCAGCACGGGCTGCGCATCCCCGGCACCCGGGCCGGCGCCGGCCCCGCCCTTCATGCCCCGGTCACTCGGCCTTGATGTTCGCCTGCTTGGCGAGCTCGACGAACCGCTGCGCCTGCTGGGCGATGAACTTGTCGAACTCGCGTGCACCCATCGGGATCGGATCGGCACCCAGGCCGCGGAAGCGCTCGCGGACCTCGGGCAGGTTGAGCACGCGCACCACTTCCGCGTTCAGCCGGTCGACCACCGGCCGCGGCGTGGCAGCCGGTGCCAGCAGGCCGAACCAGGTGTCGTAGCGGAAGCCCGCGAGGCCCGCCTCGGCGATCGTCGGCGCATCGGGCATCTGCGGCTGGCGCTTGGCCACGGTGATGCCCAGTGCATTGACCTTGCCGGCGGAAACCTGCGGGATCGCATTGGGCATCGGGGTGATCGTGTAGTTGACCGTGCCCGCGATGACCGCGTTCAGCGCTTCCGGGATCCCCTTGAACGGCACGTGCGTGGCCTGGATGCCGGCCATGCTGTTGAACAGTTCAGCGACGAAGTGGGTCGACGACGCGATGCCGCCCGAGGAGAAGTTCAGCGAACCGGGCTTGGCCTTCGCCAGCGCGATCAGGTCCTTCACCGACTTCGGGCCGTTGGCCGCGGTGACCAGCACCGACGCCACGTTCACGGTGGTGGTGATGCCGGCGAAATCCTTGAGGATGTCGTACGGCAGCTTGGGGGTCACCGCCGGGCCGATCGCATGCGAGGCCGACACCGACAGGATGGTGTAGCCATCGGGGTTGCCGCGCGCGACCAGTTCGCCGGCGACGATGCCGCCGGCGCTCGGCCGGTTGTCGATCACCACCGGCTGCTTCAGGCCCTCGGACAGCTTCTCGGCCACCACGCGCGCCGACACGTCGACCACGCTGTCGGCGGAGAAGCCGACCATGATGCGAACCGGGCGCTGCGGGAATTCCTGGGCGGACACGCAGGGCGCCGCGAAGGCGAGCACGAGCGCCGCGGCGATCGGGGTGGCGGAAGCTGCGCGGC
>JAIENF010000251.1 GCA_019751575.1 Burkholderiales bacterium | reverse complement strand
GCGACGCCGCACATCCGCAGCGGCCGGCTGCGCGCGCTGGCGGTCACCACGGCCACCCGCTCGCCGGTGCTGCCGGGCGTGCCGACGGTCGCGGAGGCGGGGCTGCCGGGCTATGCGAACAACTCGTGGAACGGCATCCTGGTCCCGGCCGGAACGCCCCGGGAGATCATCGGGCGCATCAATGGCGAACTGGTGCGCATCCTGAAGGAGCCCGACGTGCGCGAACGCCTGACCAGCGTCGGTGCCGACATCGCAGGCAGCACGCCGGAGGAGTTCGGCGCGATGATCCGGTCCGAGATAGAGAAGCTGGCCAAGGTCGTGCGTGCCGCGAAGGTGCGGATCGACTGATCCGCGTCGCGCCCGTTTGAGCCCCGGCCGGGCGAGGAGTACAGTGCATCCGTTGTCGTTCCAGCCGATCCACGAGCGGCGCGTCCGAGCCGCCACCCAGAAGGAGAGACCCCAGTGACCACCTCGCGTGCCGTGCCCGTGCATCACATCAACATCGGTTGCCGGCGTTCAGACCTGCCGAAGATCGAAGCGTTCTACGAAGGTGTCTTCGGGTTCAAGGTCGGCTACCGCCCGCCGTTCCCGTCCGAAGGCATCTGGATGTACGACGGCGACCACCCGCTGCTCCATGTCGTCGTCCGTTTCCCGGAAGACTGGGCAGGCATCGACGAGGCGCATTCGGGCTATGACCACACGGCCTACCACTGCGTCGGCATCGACGACTACCGTGCGCGGATCAAGGCCCTTGGCCTCGAGTACGAAGAGCAGCTCGTCTCGACCAATGCCTACCAGGTGTTCACCAAGGACCCGGTCGGCAACAAGGTCGAGCTGATCTTCCCGGACGAGACGGTCGCCAACGGCGTGGCCGAAGGCACGCTGTCGTCCTCCCAGTTCGGTACCCGGACGAAGATGCCCGAGACCGTCTGATTTCCGGACGGCAGTACCCCGAAGCCGCGGTTCGGTAGAATCGCGGCTTTTTCGCGCCCGTCAGGAGCCTCACATGGAAGAAGTCACCCGAATCCTCGCCCGGTATGTCGTCGAGTCGCGTTTCGAAGCGATTCCGGCAGCCACCCGGCACCATGCAACGCGCACCTTCGTCAACTGGCTCGGCTGCGCGATCGGCGGCTCGCACCATGAAGGCATGGACATCGCGCTGGCTGCGCTGGCGCCGATGGCTGGCGCGGCCCAGGCCTCGGTGCTCGGCCGCAGCGAGCGGCTGGACATCCTGCATGCCGCGCTGCTCAACGGCATCAGCTCGCACATGTTCGACTTCGACGACACCCACCTGAAGACGGTGATCCATCCGGCCGGCCCGGTGTGCTCGGCGATCCTGGCACTGGCCGAGCACCGGCCGATCAGTGGCGAGGACTTCGTGCATGCGCTGGTGCTGGGCGTCGAAGTCGAGTGCCGGATCGGCAACTCGGTGTACCCGAACCATTACGACACCGGCTGGCACATCACCGGCACCGCCGGGGTGATGGGCGCGGCCGCCGCCTGTGGCAAGCTGCTCGGCCTGAACGAGCAGCAGATGGTCTGGGCGCTGGGCATCGCCGCCACCCAGTCCTCGGGCCTGCGCGAGATGTTCGGCACCATGTGCAAGCCTTTCCACCCGGGAAACGCCGCGAAGAACGGCCTGATGTCCGCGCTGCTCGCCGAGAAGAACTTCACCAGCTCGAACCGCGGCATCGAGGCCCCGCGCGGCTTCGCCCATGTGCTGTCGACCAAGTTCGATCCGGCCGAGATCATCGACGGCCTGGGCAAGACCTTCGAGATCGACCTGAACACCTACAAGCCGTTCGCCTGCGGCATCGTGATCCACCCGATCATCGACGCCTGCGTGCAACTGCGGAACGAACACAAGCTGGCCGGCGACGAGATCGAGTCGGTGCTGGCAAAGGTACATCCGCTGGTGCTCGAACTCACCGGCAAGAAGACGCCGCAGACCGGGCTGGAAGGCAAGTTCAGCGTCTACCACTCGGCCGCCGCCGGATTCATCTACGGCGCCGCCGGCGAGCGCGAGTACAGCGATGCGGTGGTGCGCGATGCCAAGGTCATCGCGCTGCGCGACAAGGTCACGGCGGTGGTCGACGGCACG
>JAIENF010000690.1 GCA_019751575.1 Burkholderiales bacterium | reverse complement strand
GTGAAGAACATGGATGAGCTCGTCCGGCTGTCGCGGGCCAAGCCGGGACTGCTCAACTTCGGCTCGTCTGGCGCGGGTTCGATCTCGCATATCGCCGCCGAGCTGTTCGGTGACGCTGCAGGCACGAGGCTGGTGCATGTCCCGTACAAGGGCACCGCTCCTGCGCTGGCCGGCCTGGCTACCGGAGAGATCGACCTGATGTTCACCGACCTGACGCCCCTGGGGCCGCATATCGAGTCGAAGCGCGCACGGGTGATCGCGATTGCCGGGTCGCGGCGCAGCACCGCGGCCCCGGGCGCGACGACCATGGTCGAGCAGGGGTTCAGGATGCAGGCGATCGACGGCCGCTACGGCTTCGTCGTCCCGGCCGCCACGCCGCGCGAGGTGGTGAACCGGATCAACGCGGCATCGGTGGCCGCGCTCCGGATGGCCGACGTGCGCAACCGGTTCGAAACGCAGCTCGGCTATGCGATCGTCGGCGATACCCCCGACGACTACCAGCGTGCGATCCGCAACGATTCGGAGATGTTCGGACAGGTGATCAAGCGGGCTGGCATCAAGGCCGAATAGCCGGCGCACGCCGGAGGTTCGTGCGGGAAGCCGCAACGCGCGCAGCCAGGCGTGCAGATGCTGGCGGAGCACACTGGCGAGTACCCGAGCGTGGGCGTGAGAGAATCCCGTCATGGCGACCTCCGCCCCATGGCGCTTCCCTGCCATCCACGACACCGTCGGATACCCGCAGTCCCTGCCGCGCAGTCCATTGCGTCGACACGCGCTGCTCCTGGCCGCCGCCGCGCTGTTGCTGCTGCTGGGTGCGACAGCCATCGTCCGATGGGACATCGCCGCCCGGCGTGAGGCTTTTTCCGCGGATGCGCGGATGGCGCACCGCCTGCTGAGCCAGAGCGCCGCGCAACTGGATGCGGTGCTGGCCACGCTGTCGCTGCTGGCGCCCGCCGATGACGTCGATGCGTCCGCCGCGCGGCTACCGGCACTGTGGCCTGCGGTACTGGCGGTGCAGCGCAGCGACGCCGCGACGCCGTGGCCGGATGCTGCCCTGGCCGCGGCGGAAAGCCAGTCCCGGGCCTTGCCTGCCGGGCAGCGGCACGCCGTCCTGGCCTCGGTCGACCCGGTCGGCCTGCGCTACTGGCTCGTGCTGGCCGGCAACCCGCACAGCTGGGCCCTGCGCGTCGATGCCCGCCGCCTGGTGCCCGCGGACCAGTGGCCGCTTTCCGATGATGGACCGGTACGCGCCGTGCTGGTCGTCGGCACCGCGTCGATGCTGCTCCACCCGGGCGCGCCCGAGTCGCAGGCGCCGGCCGGGCTCACGCCGGGCTTCACGTTCGCGAAGGTACTGGCCACGCCGAGCCAGCCCTTCGAGTTGCGCCTGCAGCGCGCAACCGGTCCGGCCCAATGGCCGTGGGGCTGGCTGCTGGCGTGGGCCCTTGCCTGCATCGCCAGCACCGCCATGCTGCTCGCACTGCGGAACGCACGCGCCGCGCAGCGCCTCAACGCGGAGCGCGAGCGCATGGCGAAGGTGTCGCGACTGAACAGCCTCGGTGAACTGGCTGCAGGGATGACGCACGAGCTGAACCAGCCGCTCGCCGCGGTGCTGGCCAGCACCCAGGCAGCACAGCGGCTGCTGCGCGACGAAGACGCGCCGGACGTGCACGTGACGGACGTACACGTGACGGACGTACACGTGACTGACGTGCGGGCACCAGATGACCCGCCGTTCGACCGGGCCGCAGTGCGCGATGCGCTCGGCCTGGCCGTGGCCCAGGCACGGCGCGCCTCCGACGTGCTGGCGCGCCTGCGCCGCCTGGTGCTCGACCCTGCCCAGGGGGCTGTCGCGCGATCCGTGGACCTGGCAGGCGTGTGCATGCAGATGCTCGACCTGATGCGACCCGAACTGCAGCGGCGGGGCATCCGCACGTCGGTTCGCGGCAGCGTGCCTGCGCTGTGGGTGGATCCCGTGATGCTCGAGCAGATCGTGCACAACCTGCTGACCAACGCGATGCAGGCGCCGGAAGACGCGGCGACACCCGCGCCTGAAATCGCGTTGCTGCTCGAGACGGTGCCCGGCCAGCCGACG
>JAIENF010000005.1 GCA_019751575.1 Burkholderiales bacterium | reverse complement strand
ACCGGCACGATGTGTTCGCATGACGACCTGCTGCTCAGCGGCCTGGCGCAGCGCATCCGCAGCTCGCCGGCCCGCAAGGTGTTCGTGGTGCTGCACCAAAGCGGCAGCCATGGGCCGGCCTACAACACCAAGGTCCCGCCTTCGTTCGAGCACTTCAAGCCCGTGTGCGATTCGGTGGAACTGGACCGGTGCACACCGGAGTCGCTGCTCAACGCCTACGACAACACCATCCTTTACACCGACCACGTGGTCGGCCGTGCCATCGACTTGCTGAAGAGCATGGACGGCATGCCGGCGACGCTGCTGTACATCTCCGATCACGGAGAATCGCTCGGCGAGCATGGCCTGTACCTGCACGGCACGCCGATGGCGCTGGCACCCGACGTGCAGAAGGAGGTGCCGTTCATCGTCTGGATGTCCGAAGGTTTCCAGCGCAAGCACCGCGTGGAGGCGTCGACGCTGACCCGCACTACCGCGCATTCCCAGGGCCAGGTGTTCCACAGCGTCATGGGCGCGTTCGAGATGCGCAGCAGCATCTACCGGCCGCAATTGGACATCTACGCCGCGGGCGCCAGCGCGGCTGACGGACGCTGACCTCAGAGCGCGCGCCGAGGCTCAGGAACCCGAAGGACGCCCGCTCGCGACGGAGGCTTCACGCACCGACGAGTCGGCGGTAGCCGACGCCGGCAACGTGCTTCGAGATCTGCCTGCCGTTAGAAGTGAGAATCCCGCCACGACGGCGCTGAGCCCGGCGACGCCGAGAACCGCAGCGCAGATCAGCGTCTGGTGCGGGCGCAGCCAGAGCAAGACGCCCCACAGGATCAGCCCTGCACCCGCGGCTGGGCGCCCGGCGCCGAAGAACAGCCAATGCCACCAGCCAGGGTGACGCGCCAGCGCCGCGCCGCTCAGTCCGGCAAGCCAGCCGATGGCCGCTCCGGCAGCGAGGTCGAGCGGCCAGTGCGCTCCCACCGCCACGCGCGACAACGCAATCACCGTGGCCGTCAGCACGCCGCAAGCGATCAGAACCCAGTCGCGACCGCGCTGCGGTCTCCCCACGAAGGTCGCGAGCACGGCAGCGGCGGCGGCGAACGCGCTGATGGTGTGCCCTGACGGAAAGCTGTTGTGGTGCAGGGCCGGACCGATCAGGTTGAACCATGTCTGATCGAGCACGGCCGCGGGTCGTGGCACGCCGGCCCAGTGCTTGACCGACCTCGACAGCAGCGCGCCCGCCGGCACCGAGGCCAGAACAGCAGCCCAGATGCGGGGCCTGCCGAGCACGAACAAGGCCAGCATGGGCATGAGAACCGTCGAGTCGCCCAACAAGGTGATGGCGGACCACAACGATGGCGGCAGCGCCGCGAAGTTCGCGTTCCACGCGATGAAGACAGCCTGCTGTTCAGGCCAGCTCGCAGTACCTGCGATGCCGCCGCCATGCCATGACACCAGCAGACCGACCAGCACCAAGGTGATGAACGCTGGAGTGGCCCATACCCATGGGCGCCAAGCGCCGCGTTGTAAGCGAGACGCAGGGATTGAATTGCCCGATTCGGGCCGTCGATCTGCCGCCATGAGTGAGCGGCACTGTGTGAGCGTGCGACTTAACCATCACTTAACTTAACCCGCACGACCGCAACGCGAGCGCCTGGCCGCCTGCGGTCCCATCGCCGGGAAGTCGCTTTTAAGTCGCGGTTAAGGCGCCCCAGCCGAAGCTTCGCTGACACAGCTCCGGCAGGACCGCTACGCGTCCGAGCCGGGGCTCCCAGCGCCCTCGAGCCTTCCGACCGACGAGAAGCTGGTTGCGCCGTTTGTCGGCTACGAGCTGATCGAGGACCGGTTCGACCGCGAGGTCAACCGCAACCAGATCGGGCGGCCGGAGTTCTTCGCGCTCGGCCTCAAGGCCAGCGTCCGCCTCGGCTGGGCTTCGACCGGTCTGGGTTCCACACGCGACGCCCTGCTCTATGCCGCTTCGGTGAGCCGTGGCTTCGAGCCCGCGTCGGGGCAAATCCTCTTGGGCTCTGCCGATATCGTCGGGCGCTACGCCGAGTCGCAGGTGCAACGCCAAGGTCTGGGGCTGCAAGCGCGCTGGTTC
>JAIENF010000326.1 GCA_019751575.1 Burkholderiales bacterium | reverse complement strand
GCAGGTTGATCCTGACCGGGCCCGCTTCCAGCCTCGCCATGTCCAGCAGGTTGTTCACCAGCGCGCTCATCCGTCTCGCAGAAGCGGCCATCGCGTCGGCGATCTCGAGCTGCTGGGCGCTCGGAGCGGGGCGCGTCAGTCGCAGCGACCCGGCCAGTCCGTACATCGAGGCGAGCGGGGTGCGCAGGTCGTGCGAGATGGCGGACAGCAGTGAATTGCGCAGCCGCTCGCCTTCGATCTGCACGGCGCTCTCGCGCGCGACCTCGATGTAGTGGACACGCTCTAGCGCGCTGCCGAGCAGCGTGGCGCAGGTTTCGAGGAGGAGGCGCTCGTCCGCGCTCCACCGGTGCGGATCGCCTTGCACGCCGAGCACGCCGCGCACCGCCATCGTGCCACGCAGCGGCAGCGCGAGCATCGTCCGATCGGCCGATTCGATGGTGCCGGTGATGGCGGTGCCGTCGTCTGCGACGGCGCCTGCCGCCGCCTGTTGCAGCGTGTCGGGTACCGGCTGCAGCGGGACCAGCTCGCGCGTGCGGTTGCGCGCCCAGAGCAGGGCCTCCGTGCCCAGCTGCGAGCGGATGAAGGCAGAGGCGATCTCGCCGATGCGCTCTGCGGTGAGCGCGCTGCCCAGCTCGCGCGAGATTTCATAGAGACTGCCCACCCGGCGCTCGCGCTCGCGGGCGGCGCCAGCTTGCGCGCGCAGCGATGCAGTCAACTGACCGACGACCAGCCCGACCAGCAGCATCACGGCGAAGGTGAACAGGAACCGATGGTCGGCTACCGCGAGTGAATAGCGCGGCGGCACGAAAACGACGTTGAACAGCAGCACGGACAGGCCGGTGGCGAACAGCGCCGGACCGCGCCCCAACCAGGCGGCGCAGAGCACCACCGCCAGCATGAGTACCAGCGCCGGGCTGGACGGGTCGAGCCTGTCGGCCAGTGGCAGCGCGGAGAGGGCGGCCAGCGTGCACAGCGCTGCGGCACCGGCATAACCGGCGAGGGTCGAGCGCAATGTCGTGCGGGGGACGGCTCGGAAAGCCAGGGGAGGTGAGGGCGGCACGCGTCTATTCTGGACCAGCGAAGCACGCCCGCGCCAGCGGCATCTTCCGGCGCATCAAGGCGCGGAAAAGACTTCGCATGGGCGCATAAAGAAACCGTAAAGACCGGCCTCCAGCCCTCGCGGTGGCTGTCGATCGCCGACAGAATCGCGACTCGCCCATACGCTTGTCCCTCGATGCGCAGAACCCTGTCCCACCCGAACCAGGTCGTCGCCCTGGCGTTCCTGTTTCTGATCTTCGCCGGCACGCTGCTGCTGATGCTTCCGGTCGCGCAGGCCGACGGGCGGGGTGCGCCCCTGATGGTGGCGCTGTTCACGGCGGTGTCCGCGGTATGCGTCACCGGGCTCGCCGTCGTCGACACCGGTACCTACTGGAGCCCGTTCGGGCAGCTCGTCGTGATGCTTCTGATCCAGCTCGGCGGCTTCGGCCTGATGACCGCGGCCGCGCTGCTCGGGCTGATGGTCAACCGGTCGATGCGGTTGCGCACGCGCATGCTGACCCAGGCCGAGACGCACACGATCGGCCTGGGCGATGTTTCGGGCGTCGCGCGCGTGGTGCTGGTGGTGACCATCGCCTGCGAGTCGGCGCTGGCGCTGGCACTCGCCACGCGCCTGCATTACGGCCATGGCCTGTCGCCGGGCGAGGCGGCGTGGAGCGGCGTGTTCCATGCGATATCGGCGTTCAACAATGCCGGCTTCTCGCTGCATGCGGACAGCCTGGTGCGTTACGCCGGCGACGGCTGGATGCTGGTGCCGGTGATGCTCGGCATCCTGATCGGCGGCATCGGTTTCCCGGTGCTGCAGGACATCCGGAACCGCTGGCGAACTCCGCACCACTGGTCGTTGCACAGCAAGCTGACGCTGGCCGGCAGCGGCATCCTGCTCGCGGGCGGCGCCGTCGCCCTGCTTGCGTTCGAGTGGTCGAACGCCGGCACGCTGGGCCCGATGTCGGTGGCCGACAAGCTGCTCTCCGCGCTGTTCGCATCGGTGTCTGCACGTACGGCAGGCTTCAACTCGATCGACATCGCGC
>JAIENF010000057.1 GCA_019751575.1 Burkholderiales bacterium | reverse complement strand
CGACAACGGCCTGCCGCGTGCAGGCCGTTTCGTTTCCGCGCGTGCATGAGGTTGCCTGCGTTCAGCGCAACCGCAGCAGCGCATCGAGGGACAGCCGCCCGGCCCCACGTCCGGCGACATAGATCAGCGCGGTTGCCCAGACTAGGTGGGTCGGCCAGGCCGACGGGTACACCAGCAACTGGATCACCGCGGTCATGCCGAGCAGCGCCAGTGCGGATATTCGGGTGGCTAGGCCGATCACCAGCAGGATCGGGAACAGGTGCTCGGCATAGGTGGCGATGTGCGCCGCCAGTTCCGGCGACAGCAGCGGCAGCCGGTATTCCTCTTCGAACAGCGCGACCGCGTTCTCGCTGACCGACAGCGTCCCTTCGACCTTGGTGCGTCCGGACAGCCAGAACGTGCCGGCGATGCCGAAGCGGGCGGCAAGCGCGATCAGGTCATGGCCGAACCACTGGCCGAGGCGGTCGGCGAAACGGTTGTGCAGCGCCGGCAGGCTGCCGGGCCGGTCTTGCGTGGCGGGGGCGATGGTTTCCATCATTGGCTCCTCAGGTCGGGGTGGGTTCGTGCGGCGGGGCAGGGTTCGGGTCTGGGTACGGGACGGGCTGCGCCAGCGCGCCTGCTTCCAGCAGCGACCCGATCAGCGCAGGCAGTTCCGCCGTCGGCTCGGCCTCGAGCGCGGCCAGCGTGGCTTCGCCCAGGGTTCCACCGGCGGCGCATGCATCCAGGAAGGCGATGCCCGCCGCGCCGAGCGGCCGATGCAGCACGACCTCCTGCGGCCGGGTCAGCAGCGCGCCTTCGGGCAGCCAGTCGATCGGCGCATCTTCAAGGCCTTCTTCCAGGCGTTCTTCAAGGCATCGGCCCTCGGCACGGTTGCGCGACCAGATCGTGTAGGCGGGACTGTGTGCGCACCAGTGCCAGCGCGCCGAGGGGTGCGGCCGCAGGCGAACGTCGGGCAGCGTGGACGGCTCGAGCGCGGCGAGCTGCTCGGCATCCATCGGCTCGGCATCGGCGGCCTTGTGCGACTCGATCCACAGCCGGTCGAGCGTGGCCACCGCAGGCAGCCAGGGCAGGCTGGCCGCAGGTTCGAATGCGGCGAGGAAGTCGGGGAAGGTTGCACCATAGTCGAGCAGCATCGGTCCCGTCGGTCGTTCCGCCTGCGCGTAGCGGGCTGCCGCGGCGCGCATCCATTCTTCACCGACCAGCCGGGAGACGGCCGGGAAGTTGGCTTCCATTGCATCGACGCAGGCCTTCATCACGGTGTTGCGGTAGACCGCGAACCCGGGCATCGCGGCGAGGCGGGCGAGCCAGGCCGGTGTCCCGGCAGGTTCGCCATCGGGTCCATTGCCTGCCTGCAACGCCGCCGCGAAGCCTTGCTGGTACTGGGCAAGCGGGCTCATGCGGCAGCCCGCAGGTCGGACGCGGCCAGCCCGTCAACGGCGCATGCGCGCAGCAGGCGATCGGCCTGTCCGCGCTCGTCCAGCAGTGTGTCGAACGAGGGCAGGTTGCCGTCGCGCTCGACCAGGGTCGGCCGCGGCCCGATGCGCTCGATCAGGCGCCGGTACAGCGTCCAGACAGCGGGCGCGACCGGTGCATCATGGCTGTCGACCAGCAGCGCGGCACCCAGCACCGGGTCCGTGTCATGGCCGGCCAGGTGCAGTTCCGCGATCGACGCGGCTGGCACGGCGTCGATCCAGGCCGCGGCGTCGAAGCCGAGGTTATTCGAACTGACGAATACATTGTTGACGTCGACCAGCAACGCGCAGCCGCTGCGCGCGGCGATCGTCGACAGGAACTCGACTTCGCCGAGGGCAGGGTCTGCTGCGATGGCGTGTTCGAATGCGAGGTAGTGCGACGGATTCTCGATCGCGACCTGGCGCTTCAGGCGATCCTGCACGCGGCCGACGTTGGCGACGATGCAGTCGAGCGCTTCATGGGTGCGCGGCACCGGCAGCAGGTCGGGCAGGTGATCGCCGTGGCAACGGTTCCATGCGAGGTGTCCGGATACCAGTGCCGGTTCGAACCGATCGGCCAGCCGCGCGAGGCGCTCGAGGAAGGCGGGGTCCGGTCCCTCGCTGCCGGCCAGCG
>JAIENF010000291.1 GCA_019751575.1 Burkholderiales bacterium | reverse complement strand
GCTCAACCGCAGCGTCGGCGGCACGCTCGGCGCGCCGATCGGCGAGGTTGGCGGACAGATCGCCGGGCTGTTCGGGCTGGGCCGGAAGATCGACGAGGCGTTGTTCGAAGAGCTCGAAACCGCGCTGCTGGCCGCCGACGTCGGCGTCGGGGCAACCCAGGTGCTCATCGACAGCCTGCGCCAGCGCGCACGCAAGGAAGCGCTGACCGACGCCTCGCAGCTGCAAGCGGCCCTGGCCGATGCACTGGCAGGGCTGCTGGCGCCGCTGGCCAGGCCGCTGGACGTGGGCACCCACAAGCCGTTCGTGATCATGCTCGCCGGGGTCAACGGCGCCGGCAAGACCACGACCATCGGCAAGCTCGCCGCCCGTTTCCGTGCCGAGGGGCGCAGCGTGCTGCTCGCCGCCGGCGACACCTTCCGCGCCGCCGCGCGGGAACAGCTCGAGGCCTGGGGCGAACGCAACGGCGTCACGGTGATCTCGCAGCAGTCGGGCGATCCCGCGGCGGTGATCTTCGATGCGATCCGGGCTGCGCAGGCGCGCGGCATCGATGTCGTGCTGGCAGACACCGCCGGCCGGCTGACCACGCAGATGCACCTGATGGACGAGATCCGGAAGGTCAAGCGGGTGATCGGCAAGGCCCTGGACGGCGCCCCGCACGAGGTGCTGCTGGTGCTGGACGGCAACACCGGCCAGAACGCCCTCGCCCAGGTGAAGGCGTTCGACGCCGCGCTCGGCGTGACCGGCCTGGTGGTCACCAAGCTCGACGGCAGTGCCAAGGGCGGCGTGCTGGCGGCGATCGCGCGGGAGCATCCGGTGCCGATCCGGTTCATCGGCATCGGTGAAGCGATCGACGACCTGCAGCCATTCGAACCGCGCGAGTTCGTCTCGGCCCTGTTCGATTGAAGGCCGGACCCGGATGATCGAACTGGACCGCGTCGGCAAGCGTTACCCAGCGAGTCCCGGCAGCGACGGGCAGGACGCGCTGAAATCGGTCACGCTGACCATAGAGGACGGCGAATTCGCGGTGGTCACCGGCCGCTCGGGTGCCGGAAAGAGCACCCTGCTGAAGCTGGTCGCCGGCATCGAACTGCCGACCACCGGCACCGTGCGCGTGAACGGCCAGGACCTCGCCGGCTCGCGCCGGGCACTGCCGTTCATGCGGCGCAAGATCGGCCTCGTCTTCCAGGACCACAAGCTTCTCTACGACCGCACGGTGTTCGACAACGTGCAGCTTCCGCTCGACATCACCGGATTCCCGCCGAAGGAGGCTGCGCGGCGGGTGCGCGCGGCGCTGGACAAGGTCGGGCTGCTGTCACGCGAGCGGGAACTGCCGGTCACCCTGTCCGGCGGTGAGCAGCAGCGACTGTGCATCGCCCGCGCGATCGTGCACCGGCCGTCACTGCTGCTCGCAGACGAGCCGACCGCCAACCTCGACATGGACTATGCGCAGGACATCGTCGACATCCTGCGCTCGTTCCACCAGGTCGGCGTCACCGTCGTCGTCTCCACCCATGACCTCGTCTCCCTGCGCATGGCGCGCCCGCGCGTGATCGCGCTGGCGCGCGGCATGCTGGCAAGCGAGGAGCCGGGATGAGCGCGCCCCGATGAAGGCCTGGATCAACCAGCACCGCAGGGCGATCGGCGTGACCGCCGGGCAGGTGTTCCGTTCGCCGTTCACCCACCTGTTCCAGGTGCTGGTGATCGGCGTGGCGATCCTGCTTCCCCTGCTGCTGCACCTCACCGTGCAGAACCTCGCGCGGCTCGGCGGCAACGTGCAGGCCGATGCGCGCATCGCGCTGTATCTTGCCGGCGATGCAACCGGCAGGGACGCCGACCAGGTCGCCGCCAGGCTGAAGGACCACCCGGCGGTCGCCGGATACCGGTTCGTGTCGCGGGAGGAAGCGATCAAGGAACTGCGCCGGATCCACGACATCGCCGACCTGGTCGATGCGCTGCCGAAGAATCCACTGCCCGACGCGTTCGTCGTGCGCGCGAAATCCTCCGCACCCGATGCGCTCGAAGCGCTGCGTCGGGAAGCGTCCGGATGGCCGAAGGTCGCGCTGGCCCAGCTCGACTC
>JAIENF010000008.1 GCA_019751575.1 Burkholderiales bacterium | reverse complement strand
CGTTCGAAAGTGGGTTCGGTGCGACATTGACACAGGCCGACGCCGTTGTCTGCACGACCGGCCGTCGAAGCACGGATCACCGGACCCATCGCTGCGTGCAGCGAAGCGGCGAGGCAGCGAAGGCGGGGGATACAATCGAAGTCCGTCGATCCTGAGGGGCGAGAAGATGCCGCGTATCGGTGACCTCCCCAACCAGAAACGCCACTGCGCCGATGCCGGGCGGCGTGCGCGCAGGCTGCCTTGGCCTGCCGCCTCGCTGATGGTCACGATGCTCGTGCTCGGCGTTTCCGCCTGCGAGCCGCGCACGGTGGTCGATCCCGGGTCCGCCACGCGCGCGACCGAGCTCGGCATGAAGCCGCGCGCGTCGGTGGCACGCGGCGCCGACTACGCGACGAAGGAACTGGTGCCAGGGCGCGGCATCGGAGACCTTCGGCTGCAAGGCGCGACCCTGGCGGACGTCGAGCGCGTGCTGGGCACCGACCACCAGATATCCAGCCTCTCCACGACCCAGGAATGCGGCCCCGATGGCTGCCGCGAGGGCGCGCCACGCTTTGCCCTGGAGTATCGACGGCTCGCGTTGACCGTGGGATTCGACCGCGCCCCCGCGGGCGCGCCAGTCGAGCAATCGCAGGTGCGCTTTTTCAGCGTGTTCTGCACGGACCCGAAAGCCTGTGGCTGGCGCGGCGCGACCAGCCTTGGCCTGCGCATCGGCGACAGCGACGACCGCGCGGTGGAACTGCACGGCAGCGGCAGCAAGCGCCGCGGCAGCGGCAACCGCGTCTACGCCGACGGACTGTCCGTCGCGTATGCACAGTCTGGCGGCATGATCGAATCGCTTACCGTGTTCCGGCCGGAGGACATCGGGCAGTTCCAGTGATTCGACGACGGGGCGGCCCGAATGGCCGGCCCGGCCGGCCACCTTCCGTCATGCGAGCGGCTTGCGCACCAGTTCGAGCACCTTGCCCGCGTCCAGCGTACGCGCCTGCTGCTGGATCTGCGGCAGCGCCTGCTGCTCCATCTGCCGCGCGCCGGCCAGCAGGTCCTGGTAGGTCTGCTTCAACAGGTCGGTGCTCATCTGGCGGCCCCCGCCGTAGTAGCGAACCGCCAGCTGCCCCAGCGCGTAGGTGGTGGCAAAGCTCATCGCCATGCCGGTGCCCACGCTGCCCACGCCGCGACCCATCCCGCCCATCACCTTGCCGAGAAGGCCGCCGACCAGCTTGCGGCCGAACTGTTCGAGGTACTGCCCGGTCAGGCCGACGCCGGCGGTCGCGATGAACTCCTTGACCATGCTGGCGTCGATCGAGGTGATGCCGTGGGCCTGTGCCACGCCGTGCACCAGCTTCACCTGCAGCGGGATGATGGCCATGCTGGCCCAGCTCTGCGGAAGAAGTTCCAGCGCGCCGCAGAGGATGGCGCTGTTGAAGATCCGCTTGTCCAGTGCGGCGCGGTCGATCACCACGGTCGCGCCAGCAGGCATGGCAGCCGCGGCGGGCGTGGATACGGCCGGTGCATCGGTCTCGCGTGCCAGACCGTCGGCCTGCGCCTCGAAGCCCGTGTCGAGCGTCCCGCCCAGCGTGGCCTTCAGGCTGGCGAGGAACTGGCGCTCGGCCGGCGTCTGCACGCCATCCGCGTCGCAGACGCAGACCGCCAGTTCATAGGCGAGCTGGCGCTGGTCGCGCGACTGCAGGGCGCCGACAGCTTCCGCCATGCCAAGGCGCTTGAGCAGGACATCCTGCATCAGGGAAGGCACGTTCAGTCCGGTTGCCTTGGCGCCCAGCGTGGTGACGATGCGCTTGATCTCCTCGCGCTCGGCATCGGACTTGTCGCCATCGGCGAACGCGGCCAGCAAGGCCACGGCAAGGAGGGCGCGCTGCTCTTCGGCGGTCATCGGGGCAATTCCTTCGCGGCAAGTGAAAAAGGCAGTATCTCAGCGAAAACGGGGCCTGTGTTCTCCAGCGAACAGACGACGCGCAAGGCGGGGCGGATGTTGTCTGCTGGACGGCACGAAAGGAATTCCATTGAACCGGTCGACGCGGTTCGACGCGCAACCTGGAAGCCCGGTTGCTGATCTGG
>JAIENF010000328.1 GCA_019751575.1 Burkholderiales bacterium | reverse complement strand
GGATGTCGGCTTCGCTCAGGTATCGGACCATCGGTTCCTCCTCGTTGCGCGCACGATACCACCGGTGCGGCAATCCACTAAACTCGCGGACATGGCTCGCGATTCCGTCCTCCCCCCGTTGAAATACGAATGACTTCCGGACCCTCGACCGCTCCGCAACCGGTGCCGGATGCGCCGCATCCCGGGCCGCTGGCCGGCATCCGCGTGCTCGAGTTCGGGCAGATCGCGGCAGGGCCGTTCTGCGGCATGCTGCTGGCGGACCTCGGCGCCGACGTGGTGAAGGTCGAGAAGCCCGACGGCGGTGACGACATGCGCCGCTGGCCGCCGATGACCGAGGGGCCCGATCCGTCGAAGGGGCGGTACTCGGAGAATTTCGCGTCGGTGAACCGCAACAAGCGCAGCATCGCGGTCGACCTCAAGAACGCAGTGGCGGTCGAGAAGCTGCGCCGGCTGGCCTCGGTGGCCGATGTCATCGTCGAGAATTTCCGCCCCGGCGTGCTCGACCGGCTCGGACTCGGCTTTGACGCGCTGCGCGCCGGCAACCCGAAGCTGGTCTACACCTCGGTCACCGGCTATGGCCAGACCGGTCCGTATGCCGGGCGCGGTGCGTTCGACGTGACGGTGCAGGCGGTGAGCGGGCTGATGAGCGTCACCGGCGAACCGGGTGGCGCTGCGGTGAAGGCCGGGGTGCCGGTCGGCGATTTCGTCGCCGGGCTGTATTCGGCGTTCACCACGCTGGCTGCGGTGATGGCGGCGCGCACGAGCGGGCAGGGCACCCGGGTCGACTGCTCCATGCTCGGCGGGCTGCTCGGCATCGCGCAGCTGCAGACCAGCGAGTTCTTCGGTACCGGACGCATTCCGCAAGCGCTCGGTTCCGCGCATCCGCGCAACGCACCGTATCGCGGTTTCCGCGCGTCCGATGCGCCGTTCGTGATCGCCGCCGGGAACGACAAGCTGTGGCATTCGGTCTGCGAAGCCGTGGGGCTGGAGCCGCTGAAGAGCGACCCGCGGTTCACCACCCAGGAGCAGCGGGCGCGCAACCAGGGTGAACTGTTCGACCTGCTGCAGCCGGTGTTCGAGACCCGGCCGGTCGCACACTGGCTGGCCGAGTTCGACCGGCGCGGCGTGCCCTATGCGCCGATCAACGACTACGCCGAGATCCTCGACGACCCGCAGGTCGCGCATCTCGGGCTCGTGCATCCGATGACGCTGCCCAACGGCCGGCAGACGCGTACCGTCGGCTTCCCGGTCCAGGTCGGGGGCTTCGCCTTCCGCATCTACCGCCGTCCGCCGGAACTGGGCGAACACAACGAAGAGGTGGAGCGCGAATGGCTCGGGTGACGCTGCTGCCCACGACGGATGCGGGCATCTGCACGCTGCGCCTCGAACGCGGCGACAAGGCCAATGCGCTCGATCCCGGGATGGTCGAGGCGATCGGCGCGGCGCTCGATGCAGTGGCCGGGCAGCCGCCGCGCGTGCTGGTGCTCGAAGGCAGCGGCCGGAACTTCTGCGCCGGCTTCGATTTCACCGGCTACGAGGCGCTGGCCGAGGGCGAACTGCTCTGGCGCTTCGTCGCGATCGAACAGTTGCTGCAGAAGCTGCGGGCGATGCCCTGCGTCACGATCGCCTGCGTGCAGGGTGGCGCGTTCGGGGCCGGGGCCGACATGGCGGCGGCGTGCACCTTCCGCCTCGGCCTGCCTTCGGCGCGCTTCCGCTTCCCGGGGTTCCAGTTCGGCCTGGCGCTGGGCACCCGCTCGCTGGCGGCGCTGATCGGCCAGCAGGCGGCACGCGAGATCCTGCTGTCCGGCGAAGTGGTCGACAGCGCGAGGGCACTGTCCATCGGACTGCTCACCGGCGCCATCGACCCGGCCGAAGGCTTCGCGGCCGAGGTGGCGGCGATCAACGGTCGATTCGGGCGGCTGGACGCGCCGTCCGCGCTGCTCGCGCTGCGCAACACTGCGTTGCCGGCCGCCGACGCTGATCTGGCCGACCTGGTGCGCTCGGTGGTGCGGCCGGGACTGAAGCAGCGCATCGCGGCCTACCGGGGCACGGCATGATCCAGCGGTCGAGGCG
>JAIENF010000191.1 GCA_019751575.1 Burkholderiales bacterium | reverse complement strand
AGATCGGGCCGGGCCGGCATCCGATCTCCTCGGCCTACTTCTGGTACTTCCGCAATCCGCTGGGCGGTGCGATCGAGTACTTCTGCGATCCGGACTACGTGACCGAGCGCTGGAAGCCGCGCAACTTCCGGGTCAACCGCTTCAGCGAGTGGCACCTGCCGGCCGGCATCCCGCCCAAGGGCGACGGGCATGCACGCCCCTCCCTCGAGTCGGTGAAGGCGATCGACGCGGCCGCGGCAGCCGCCAGGGGCGGCCAGCGGCCCGCGGCTGCAGCATGAACGACCAGCCCGTCCACTTCACGGCCGGCGGCCTGCGCCTCGCCGGCATCGTGCGCACCCCGGCCACGATGGCGCCGGGCGAGCGTCGCCCGGCGTTCCTGGTGCTGCACGGCTTCGGCAGCCACAAGGGCGCCGGCAATGTGCTCGGCCCGTGCGCGGTGCTCGAATCCCTCGGCTACGTGACGCTGCGTTTCGACATGCGCGGCTGCGGTGACAGCGAGGGCGTGCGCGGCAACCTGATCTGCCTCGAGCAGGTCGAGGACACGCGGGCTGCCCTCACCTTCCTGGCCGGACATCCTGCGGTCGACCCCGCCCGGATCGCGGTGGTCGGCTCGAGCTTCGGTGCGGCGGTCGCGGTGTACACCGCCGGCGTCGACACGCGGGTCGCCGCAGTCGTATCGTCCGGCGGCTGGGGCCATGGCGAGATCAAGTTCCGCGGCCAGCACCCCGGCGAGGACGCCTGGGCGCGCTTCACCGCGATGCTCGAGGAAGGCCGCCGGCACCGCGAGCGCACCGGGGAATCGATGATGGTGCCGCGGATGGATATCGTGCCGGTGCGCCACGGCCTCACGCGCGAGATCCTGCCAGGCTCGCTGCAGACGTTCACCGCCGAGACCGCGCAGAGCATGTTCGACTTCCGGGCCGAGGATGTCGTCGATGCCATCGCGCCCCGGCCGCTGCTCCTGCTGCACAGTTCGTTCGACACGGTGACGCCGACCGAACAGTCGCTGCGCATGTTCGCGCGCGCGAAGCCTCCCGTCGACCTGCACCTGTTCGGCGATACCGACCACTTCATGCTGGCCGAAGGCAACCAGCGCGTATGGAACGTCGTGCGCGACTGGCTGGGCCGCTACTTTCCGGTGACCTCATGAACCCTGCAACCGCCGCAGCGACATGCACCCTCGTACTGCTGGTCGCGGCCACCCAGTCCGCGCCACTCCACGCACAGGACTACCCGGTGCGCCCGATCCGGATGATGGTGCCCAACCCGCCCGGCGGCGTCACCGACGTGCTGGTGCGGCTGGTCGCGCCGAGGATGAGCGAGGCACTCGGGCAGCCGATCGTGATCGAGAACCTGCCCGGCGCCGGCGGCGTGCCGGGCACCAACCTGGCGGCGAAGGCGACACCGGACGGCCATACGCTGGCGGCGGTGTTCGACAGCTTCGCCACCAACCCGTTCCTGTACAACAACGTCCAGTACGATCCGTTGAAGGATTTCGTGCCGATCTCGCTGATGGCGCGCCAGCCACAGGTGCTGGTGGTGAGCTCGAAGGTACCGGTGAAGAGCGTGGCCGAACTGACGCGCTTCGCGAAGGGCGCGGGCGGCATGACCTTCGCCGTACCCGGCCTGGCGACGTCCAGCCGCTTCTCCGCCGAACTGCTGAAGACCACCTTCGGCATCGACATCACGATCGTGCCCTACAAGGGCGGCGCCGCGGCGATCACCGACGTCATGGGCGGCCAGGTACAGGCCATGATCGCGTCCATCGGGCTGGTGCTGCCCCAGTTGCAGGGTGGCCGTCTGACCGCCCTCGCGGTGTCGTCGGCGAAGCGCACGCCACAGTTGCCCAACGTGCCGACGATCGCCGAGACCCATCCCGGTTTCGAGGCGCAGTCCTGGAGCGGCATGGTGGCGCCGGCACGCACGCCCCGCGCGATCGTCGATCGCCTGAACAGCGTGCTGGTCAAGGCACTGGCCGCACCTGACGTGCGCGAGAAGATGGAGGCGCTGGGCACCGAACTGGTAGGCAGCACGCCGGCCCAGTTCGGCGAATGGCTGAAGGTCGAGA
>JAIENF010000749.1 GCA_019751575.1 Burkholderiales bacterium | reverse complement strand
ACGACGACAACGGCATCTCGATCGACGGCAAGGTGACCGGCTGGTTCACCGATGACACGCCGAAGCGGTTCGAGGCCTATGGCTGGCAGGTGATCCCGGCGGTGGATGGCCATGATGGCGCGGCGGTCGACCGCGCGATCGCGGCGGCGAAGGCCGATGCTGGCCGGCCCACGCTGATCTGCTGCCGTACCGTGATCGGCAAGGGCGCGCCGAACAAGCAGGGTACGGCCGACACCCATGGCGCCGCCCTCGGCGACAAGGAAGTGGCCGCAACCCGCGCCGCCCTCGGGTGGACGTCCGAGCCGTTCGAGATTCCCGAGGACGTGCGGGCAGCCTGGGATTCCCGCGCACGGGGTGCCGTCGCCAGTTCCAGCTGGCGCGAGCGGTTCCAGGCCTATGCCGGTGCCCACCCTGAGCTGGCTGCGGAGTACACGCGTCGGATGGACGGCCGGCTGCCGTCCGGTTTCGAGGCTGCAGCCGCCGCCGCGATCGAAGCGGCGCAGGGCAAGGCTGATGCGTTTGCCACCCGCAAGGCGTCCCAGAACACGCTGAACGCGCTGGCGCCGTCGCTGCCGGAACTGGTCGGGGGCTCCGCCGACCTGATGGGAAGCGTGTTCACCGACTGGGCAGGCAGCAGGGTAGTACTGCCGGATGGCAATGGCACGCTGCGCGGGAACATCGTGAATTTCGGCGTGCGCGAATTCGCCATGGCTGCGATCACCAACGGGCTGGCGCTGCACGGCGGCTTCATCCCCGAGACCGGGACCTTCCTGACTTTTTCCGACTATTCCCGCAATGCGTTGCGGATGGCCGCGCTGATGGGTCTGCGCAATGTCTTCGTGTTCACGCATGACTCCATCGGACTCGGCGAGGATGGTCCGACCCACCAGTCGGTGGAACAGGTCTCCTCGTTGCGCCTGATTCCGAACCTCGATGTCTGGCGACCCTGTGATGGCGCGGAGACTGCGGTTGCGTGGAAGTCTGCGCTCACACGCACCTCGGGTCCGACGGTATTTGCGCTGTCCCGCCAGGGACTGGCGCCGCAACCCCGCACGCCCGCGCAACTGGGCGAGATCGCGAAAGGCGGGTACGTGCTGGCCGACGCCGACGCTGGACGTCCGGCGGTGGTGCTGATCGCCACCGGATCCGAGGTCGCCCTTGCAATGGCGGCCCGCGCGCTGCTCCAGGCCGAGGGCATCGCCGCGCGGGTGGTGTCGATGCCCTGCACGTCGGTCTTCGATGCCCAGGATGCAGCGTGGCGGGCAGCCGTGCTGCCCCGCAACATTCCCCGGGTGGCCATCGAAGCCGGTGTATCGGATTTCTGGCGCAAGTATGTCGGGGCGGCGGACGACGGACGCGGCGCAGTGCTCGGGCTGGACCGGTTCGGCGAATCAGCGCCGGCCGGCGTGCTGTTCAAGCATTTCGGCTTCACCGCCGAAGCCATCGCCGGACTGGCGCGTTCGGTGATCTCGGCCGCGTGAGCCGGCGCGCCGCGAGCGCATTCCGGCACACGCGGTGATGCGCGTCGGGCGCGGCCGTCGCGTCCGATGCGCGAGCCTGCGCACGCCGGAAGCGTGCAGCCGGTCACGGGGCCGTATCAGTGCTTGCGGTAGACTCGATGGCTCGATGGAGCGCCGGGTGCGCTCCAATCGTCGCGCCGGGGCGCGCACGGGTTCGTGCCGCAGCCCCGCTGACATCCCAGTCTGCCAGACTGCCAAGACATTCCGGAGGGTTCCATGGCGATCCGTGTTGCAATCAACGGCTACGGCCGCATCGGCCGAAACATCCTGCGTGCCGTCTATGAGTCGAACCGAACCAGCGAAATCCAGGTCGTGGCGATCAACGACCTGGGCGACGCGCAGACCAACGCCCACCTGACCCGCTTCGACACCGCCCACGGCAAGTTCCCGGGCAAGGTCGAGGTCGATGGCGATTGCATCGTGGTCAACGGTGACCGCATCAAGGTGTTCGCGATCCGCAACCTGGCCGAGATTCCCTGGGGCTCGTTGAACGTCGACGTTGTGCTCGAGTGCACCGGCTTCTTCACCACCAAGGAGAAGGCGTC
>JAIENF010000186.1 GCA_019751575.1 Burkholderiales bacterium | reverse complement strand
CTGCTCGAGCAGCCGCCACTGGGCGCGGCCGATCGCCCGGGACAGTGACCGCAACTGCTCCTGCAGCCGGGCGGCATCCGGCGCGACCAGCACCGCCGCCGCGGTCGGCGTGGCTGCACGCACGTCGGCCACGAAGTCGGCGATGGTGAAATCGGTTTCGTGGCCGACCGCGCTCACGGTGGGGATCGGACTCGCCGCGATCGCCCGCGCCACGGCTTCCTCGTTGAACGACCAGAGGTCCTCGATGCTGCCGCCCCCGCGCCCGACGATCAGCACCTCGCATTCCGCGCGTTCGCCTGCGGTCGCGATCGCGCGCGCGACCTGGCGGCCAGCGCCCTCGCCCTGCACCAGCGTGGGATAGACGATCACGCGCAGGCCGGGTGCCCGCCGGCGCAGCGTGGTCAGCATGTCGCGCAGCGCAGCGGCCGAGGTCGAGGTGACGATGCCGATGGTGCGCGGAAAGGCGGGCAGCGGCCGCTTGCGCGCCGGGTCGAACAGCCCCTCGGCAGACAGCATGGCCTTCAGCTTCTCGAACGCCGCGAACAGCGCGCCGCGGCCGGCGCGGCGCATCGTCTCGACATTGAGCTGGAAATCGCCGCGCGCCTCGTATAGCGAGGGCACGCCGCGCAGTTCGACCTCGCTGCCGTCGGACGGCTGCCAGCCGAGCAGGGATGCGCGGTGACGGAACATCACGCAGCGCACCTGGGCCTGTGCATCCTTCAGGACGAAGTAGCAGTGCCCGGAATCGTAGCGCCGGAAGTTCGAGATCTCGCCGGCCACCCAGGTCGACGGCAATGCCTGCTCGATCGCCTCGCGCGCGGCCCGATTCAGTTCCGCCACGGTCAGGATTTCGGAACGGGGGGAAAGTTCGCGCATCCGGAGATTCTAGCGTTGGCGCGGCCTCGACGGCTGATGCATCGCGCCATCCCAGCAAATCGGGCAAAAATCACGAAACCACGCGGGCTGGCGCGAAGAAACGGGCTTGCAGACCGCAAGAAATCGTGCGCGTGCCGCAACTTCTCCACAAGGTCCGGCGCGCCGGGCGCCAGCCCTCACGATTCCGTTGCCTGCCTGGCAGGATTTCCGTAACCCATTGATTTTCCGTGCCTTACAAGCTGCTCAAAAAATCAGCATCCCGATCCCGCCCACGGCTGGACAACGGTTTGCGGCCTGTTCCGGCACTCTATTCACAAACTTATCCACAGATCGTGTGGAAAATGGAAAAATCCCCACTGCGGCAGGCGTTTAGCATCGGCCATGGCGGTCGATGCAGGCTTTTGCTTGCCCTCCACCGCGCTGGTGGATAGAGTCGGACCGCTCCCCAACCGAGACCCCGACCCCATCCGTGCTTGCGATCATCGAAGGTGCCGGCTGGCCGATCTGGCCGCTGATCCTCGCCTCTGTCATTGCCCTTGCCATCATCGGCGAACGCGGCTGGTCGCTGCGCCGCACGCTGGTCGCCCCCGCTGACCTGCTGCCCAAGGTGGTGGCCGAATACCGGCAGAACGGTGCGTCGGCCGAAATGGTCGATCGCGTCTCGGTCCACTCGCCGCTCGGCGAGGTGCTGGCCGCCGGACTGCGCAACGTGAAGAGCCCGCGCGAGATCATGAAGGAGGCCATCGAGGAAACCGGGCGCGGCGTCGCGCTCCAGCTCGAGCGCTACCTGACCACGCTTGGCACGATTGCCGGGATGGCCCCGCTGCTCGGCCTGTTCGGCACCGTGATCGGCATGATCGAGATCTTCGGTGCCCAGTCCGCCTCGGGCACGCCGGCCCAGCTGGCGCTGGGCATTTCGATCGCCCTGTACAACACGGCGTTCGGCCTGATCGTCGCCATCCCCAGCATGGTCGCCTACCGGCACTATCGGGCGAAGGTGGACAGCTACATCGTCGACATGGAACTGCAGGCGGTGAAGCTGGTCGAGGTCGTTCACGGAGAACGCCTTGCCTGACCGCCGGTCGGGTGCTGCCACCCGGGCCGGATCCCGGCGGGGCGCGCGATGAACTTCCGCCGCGGCCGGCCACGGGACGAGCCGGAGATCAACCTCGTCCCGATGATCGA
>JAIENF010000384.1 GCA_019751575.1 Burkholderiales bacterium | reverse complement strand
CGCCGTCACCGCCCCGCTGCCCGTGGTGTTCGCCGAGGCGCGGCGTGAGCGCGAAGAGCGGCTCAAGATCGCGCGGACGACCGCCGCGGTGGCGCCGCCGCCGATGCAGATGCAGATGCAGCAGACACCCGCGCCGGAACAGATGCCACAACAGGGTGCCCCCACGCCCGCTGCCGCGCAGCCCTCCTCGGTAGTCAGCGCCCGGCAGGCGGCAACCTGGCGGCTGCTCAGCTGCTCCGACCCGACGGTGGAGAACCCGCTGCTGTCGCGCATGACCGAGTTCTGGTTCAACCACCTCAACGTGTTCGCCGGACGGCTGACCGTGAGGCCGTTCGCCGGACACTATGCCGTGCATGCGATCCGCCCCAACGTGCTCGGCCGCTTCGAGGATCTCCTGCTGGCGAGCGCACGCCATCCGGCCATGCTGTTCTACCTCGACCAGAACCAGAACGTGGCCGACGGCACGCCCGGGCCGCAGGGCCGGGTGCGCGGCATCAACGAGAACTATGCGCGCGAGCTGATGGAACTGCACACGCTGGGCATCGATGGCGGCTACACCCAGCAGGACGTGCGCGAACTTGCCCGGGTACTCACCGGATGGACCGTGGATCCTGACAGCCCGACCGGCTTCCGCTTCGCCGAGCGCCTGCACGACACGGGAGAGAAGACGGTGCTCGGCCGGCGCTTCGGTGGCCCGGGCGCTGCGCGCGGCGAGCGCGAGGGCATCGAGGCGATCGCGATGCTTGCCGCCCGTCCGACCACCGCGCGCCGCCTCTCGCTGCGGCTGGCGCAGTTCTTCGTCGCGGACGAGCCGCCGCGTGCCCTGGTCGACCGGCTGGCCGCGGAATTCCTGGCCAGCAACGGCGACCTGCGCCGGGTGATGCGCATGCTCGTCGCATCCCCCGAGTTCTGGGACCCGGCGAACGAGCTGTTCAAGACGCCCTATGACTTCGCCTGCTCGGCCCTCGGCGTGTCGGCCCGTGCAGCAGCACCGCCGCCGGTGATGCTCACCCTCGGTTTCCTCGCCAGCGCAGGCCAGCCGGTGAACGGATGGCAGACCCCGGATGGCTACCGTACCGATGCCGCGACCTGGCTGTCGCCGGAATCGCTGACCCGGCGCGCCGACCTCGCCGCGGCACTGGCGCGCGGGCTGGGCGATCCGGAACACCTGCTCGCCTTCTACAGCGAAGCCACGCGCGAACGGATACGCCGGGTCGCGCCCGGGGCGCGTGCGGCGCTGGCCCTGGCGGCCCCGGATTTCATGCGCAAGTGAGCGGCACCCAGACAGCCCGCGCAGCCGCGGCCACCGACAAGGAGCAATCGATGCAGCCCGACCCGATCACCCGCCGCCGACTGCTCGGCACCCTGCTGGCCTCCGGCACGCTGGCGACCGGCGCGCTCGCCTCGCCACGCAGCTTCGCCCAGGCTGCACCGGCACTCGACCGCGGCCGGCTGGTGGTCGTGTTCCTGCGCGGCGCATATGACGGCCTGTCGGCGCTGGTGCCGTGGTCGGACCCCGATTACTTCAAGCTGCGGCCGACCATCGCGGTGGCCGCGCCCGACGGCACGGCATCGACCTCGATCGAACTCGACGCGCGGTTCGCGCTGCATCCGGCGCTGGCACCGCTGCTGCCGCTGTGGCGCGAGGGCTCGCTGGCGGTGATACCGGCCGCCGGGTCGCCGAACCGCAGCCGTTCGCACTTCGAAGCCCAGCATCACTGGGAAACCGGCCTGCCCGACCAGTCCACCGGCGCGCCCGGCTGGCTCAACCGGCTCGCCGCGATGGACGAGAACCGTTCGCGGCCGGTGCCGCTGATCGGCGTCGGTGAAGCGAACCCGCACATCCTGTCCGGGCCGGTCCGCGCGCGGCTGATCCCGCGCGGCGAGGCGGCCGGGCGCACCGGCGTCATCGGCAACGACGCGACGCGCGATGCGCTGCTCGAGCTCTATTCGGGCGACGACCGGCTGTCGCGCGCCTTTCGCGAGGGGGTCGAGAGTCGGCTGATGACCTCGAAGGAACTCGCCGCCGAGATGATGGCCGCGGACAACGGTGCC
>JAIENF010000472.1 GCA_019751575.1 Burkholderiales bacterium | reverse complement strand
CTCGACGACCTGACGCTGGACATCCGCCCGGGCGAGCGGGTCGGCCTGGTCGGACGCTCGGGTGCCGGGAAGTCGACCCTGGTCAACCTGCTGCTGCGCTTCCATGAAGCCGAGCATGGCCGCATCCTGATCGACGGCCAGGACATCTCGACGGTCACCCAGGAAAGCCTGCGCGCGGCGATCGGCATGGTGACCCAGGACACCTCGCTGCTGCACCGGTCGATCGCGGCGAACATCGGATATGGCCGCGCCGGCGCCACGATGGAGCAGATCGTGGCCGCGGCGCGCAAGGCGCAGGCACACGATTTCATCCTCGACCTGCAGGACTGGAAGGAGCGCACCGGCTACGACGCCCATGTCGGCGAGCGCGGGGTGAAGCTGTCCGGCGGCCAGCGCCAGCGCATCGCGATCGCGCGCGTGATCCTGAAGGATGCGCCGATCCTGGTGCTCGACGAAGCCACCTCGGCGCTCGACAGCGAGGCAGAGCGGGCGATCCAGGAGCAGCTGCTCGGCCTGATGGAAGGCAAGACGGTGATCGCGATCGCGCACCGGCTGTCGACCATCGCGCGCATGGACCGGCTGGTGGTCCTCGATGCCGGCCGGGTGGTGGAACAGGGCACGCATGAACAGCTGCTTCGACTCGGCGGCCACTACGCCTTATTATGGCGGCACCAGTCCGGCGGATTCCTGCCGGACGTGATGCCGGACGTGGCCCCGGACGTCGTCGCCACGCCTCGCCTTCCACTGCCAGAGGACGCGCTCCGATGAACCATCCTTCGACCACCGGCCTCGGCAGCGACCTGCGCAGCCGTGTTCCAGCCGACGAATGGAACGCGCGCGTCGACCTGGCCTGCTGCTACCGGCTGCTCGCGCACTATGGTTCGAACGACCTCACCTACAACCACCTGTCGATGCGCGTCCCGGGCGAGCCGGGGCACCTGCTGATCAAGCCACCGACGATGATGTTCGAGGAGGTCACCGCCTCCAGCCTGCTCAAGTTCGACTTCGATGGCAACCCGCAGCAGGACAGCCCGCGCCTGCGCGGCGGCGGCCTGGTCATCCATGCCGGCCTGCTCGCGGCGCGGCCCGACCTGAACGCGGTGTTCCATACCCATACCGAAGCGGCGATGGGCGTGTCCTCGCAGCAGCACGGCCTGCTGATGATCAACCAGCAGGCCGTCACCTTCTACAAGCGCATTGCCTACCACGCGTTCGGCGGATTCGAGTTCAACATGGAGCAGCGCGCGCCGCTGATCCGCGACCTCGGTGACCAGTCGATCATGCTGTTGCGCAACCACGGCGCGCTGGTCTGCGGCGCCACCGTTCAGGATGCGTTCTTCGAGCACCACTTCCTCGAGATGGCCTGCAAGGGGCAGATCGCGGCGCTGTCCGGCGGCGCCCCTGTGACCCTGATCGACGCGTCGGTCTGCGAGTACGCGCTGTCCCAGTCCCAGGGCGGCGAGCGGCTCGCCAACCGTGCGAAGAACTGGGCGGCCTGCCTGCGCCAGGCGGCACGGCTGGATCCGTCTTTCGGCGACTGACCGGGCGGGCGGCCCCGGCTGCACTCACGCGCGTCGGTCAGGCCCGCCGGGAAGGCGCCTGCAGCCCGCCGAAATAGGCGTCGATCACCTGCTGCCCGGTCTTCACCAGGTCGAAGGCATCCGGATCGAGCATCCAGTTCTGGATCAATCCGTCGACCAGCGAATGCAGGCCCAGTGCGGCGACGTGCGGAGACACCTCGCCGCCCAGTTGCCCCTGGCGCTGCGCCCGGCGCAATCCGCGTTCCACATGCCCCACGCGGCCGCGCAGCCCGTTCAGGCGACGGTCGCGGACGGCCTGCAGTTCCTCGACATACTCGACCTTGTGCAACGCGATCTCGAACACGCGACGCGCCTGCGGGTCGGCGACGGTCTTGCGCAATGCCGCCAGGAAACTCTCGCGCACATGCGCGAGGGGGTCGGGGAGCGCGGGATCCGCGCTGCGGTTGATCTCCTGCTCGAGCGGCAGCGTGACCCGGTTCATCATGGCATTGAAC
>JAIENF010000420.1 GCA_019751575.1 Burkholderiales bacterium | reverse complement strand
GCTTCCCGGGAACTCGCACCAGTACCGCGACTGGAAGGTGGGCGGTCACGGCTTCGTCGACATGCACAAGTCGATCGTGATCTCGTGCGACATCTACTACTACCAGCTGGCGTTCGAGCTGGGCATCGACACGATCAGCAACTTCATGCGCCAGTTCGGCTTCGGTGCCCGCACCGGCATCGACCTCGAGGGCGAGGCGACCGGCATCAACCCTTCGCAGGAATGGAAGCAGCGGCGGTTCCGCCAGAAATGGTTCGTCGGCGACACCATCTCGATCGGCATCGGCCAGGGCTACAACGTGACCACCCTCCTGCAGCTGGCCAACACGACCGCGATCATCGCGAATCGTGGACAGGTCTACAGCCCCCACATCGTCAACACGATCCAGGATTCGCGCGCCCGGACTCTTCGCGACGTGCTTGCGCAGCCGCTGCGCAGGCTCGATTTCAAGCCGGAACACTGGCAGACGATCCACCAGGCGATGATCGACGTCAACACGCCTGGCGGCACCGGCCATCGGGCCTTCGCCGATGCGAAGTACTCGGTCGGGGGCAAGACCGGCACGTCGCAGGTCATCGCGATCAAGCAGGGGCAGCGCTACGACGCGAGCAAGATCGACGAACGCCACCGCGACCATGCGCTCTATGTCGGATACGCGCCGGCGGACAATCCGCGGATCGCGCTGGCGGTACTGGTCGAGAACGCCGGCGGCGGCGGCGCGTTCGCAGCGCCGCTCGCCCGCACGGTGATGGATTTCTACCTGCTCGGCCAGCCGGTCAAGCCGATCGACGGGCCCGCCCAGGCGGGCGGCAACGGCAACGGCAACGGAAATGGCAATGGCGGAGGCAGCCGTGCAGCACGTGATTGAGTCGATCTGGCGCCGGGGCACGGCGCATATCGACGGCCCCCTGATGATCGCCGTCTCGCTGCTGCTCGCGGTGGGCATGATCACGCTCTACAGCGCATCCAACCAGAGCATCGATCGGATGGAGGTCAAGCTGTTCAACCTCGGCGTGGCGTTCGCGGTCATGTGGGTCGTGGCCAACACGCCGATGAGCCAGGTGATGCGGCTGGCGATGCCGGCCTACCTGCTCGCGCTGGCGCTGCTGGTCGCCGTCGCGCTGGTCGGCGACGTGCGCAACGGCGCCCGGCGCTGGCTCGACCTCGGGTTCCTCAGCATCCAGCCCTCGGAGCTGATGAAGATCACGCTGCCGCTGGCGCTCGCCTGGTACTTCGACCGCTACGAATCGACGCTCAAGCTGTCCAACTTCGCGATCGCCGCCGCGCTGTTCGTGCTGCCGGTCGGGCTCATCGCGGAGCAGCCAGACCTCGGCACCGCATTGCTGATCGCCGCCTCGGGCTGCTATGTGCTGTTCCTGGCCGGCCTGCCGTGGAAGGTGATGTTCGCAATGGGCGCTGCCGGAGTGGCGGGGCTGCCGCTGCTGTGGTCGGTGATGCACGACTACCAGCGCACGCGGGTGATGACCCTGCTCGATCCCACCCAGGACCCGCTGGGTGCCGGATACCACACGATCCAGTCGACGATCGCCGTCGGTTCGGGCGGCTGGTTCGGGAAGGGCTGGCTGGAAGGCACCCAGACCCACCTCGACTTCCTGCCCGAACGCACCACCGACTTCATCTTCGCGGTGTACTCCGAAGAGTTCGGGCTCCTGGGAAATGCGGTCCTGCTGCTGCTGTTCCTGCTGGTGGTCGCCCGCGGCCTGGTGATCACGCTCCACGCACCGACCGTGTTCACCCGGCTGGTGGCGGGCTCGGTCACCATGACCTTCGCCACCTATGCGTTCGTGAACATGGGCATGGTGTCCGGCATCCTGCCCGTGGTCGGCGTACCCCTGCCGCTGATCAGCTACGGCGGAACTGCGCTGGTCAGCGCGTTCTTCGGCTTCGGGCTGCTGATGAGCATCTCGACCAACCGGAAGCTGATCAAGTCATGACGACACGGATGCCCCGGCATGCGGCAATGGTCCGGTCCGCGGCGGCCGGACTGGCGTTGGCGGCGGCGCTGGCGCTGGGC
>JAIENF010000374.1 GCA_019751575.1 Burkholderiales bacterium | reverse complement strand
TGAGCCAGGTGAAGTACTCCCACGGCAGGTCCGAGCCGTGCTTGGAGCCCCGATGCAGCGCGGCCCGCGCCATCAATGCCCAGACCCCGGCATGGGAGTACTGGCCGCCGTTCTCGCGCACCCCCGGGGGGTAGGCCTGGATGTAGCCCGCCACCGGCTGCGCATGCTGCAGCGGCGGGTCCAGCAGGCGCAGCAGCCCGGCGTCATGGTCCGCCAGGTGGGCCTCGACCGCATCCATCGCCTGGCGCTGCTTCTGCGGTGACGCGGCGCCGGACAGCACGGCCCAGGCCTGCGCGATCAGGTCGATGCGTGCCTCGGCATTGGAAGCCGCTCCCAGCGGGCTGCCGTCGTCGAAGAACGCGCGGCGGAACCAGTGCCCGTCCCAGGCCGTCCCATCGAGCGCATGCCGCCAGCCTTTCGCAGCCTGCTTCCAGCGTGCGGCGCGCGCCGCCTCGCCACGAAGGATCGCCACCGGCGCGAAATCGGCCACCACGCGGCACAGGAACCAGCCGAGCCAGACCGACTCGCCGCGGCCTTCATGGCCGACCCGGTTCATGCCGTCGTTCCAGTCCCCGGTGCCCATCAGCGGGAGCGCGTGGCTGCCCGTGCGAAGGCTGCGATCGATGGTACGGGCTGCATGCTCGTAGACACTGGCGGATTCCGCCGAGGCCACCGGCGTGTAGTAGGCGTCTTCCGCCCCGCCTGGGATCGCCCCCCCTTCGATGAAGGCCACCGGCTCGTCGAGCAACGACGCATCGCCGGTGGCCTGCAGGTAGTGTGCGCAGGCCAGTGGCAGCCAGAGCAGGTCGTCCGAGAAATGCGTGCGCACGCCGGCGCCGCCGGGTGCATGCCACCAATGCTGCACGTCGCCTTCGGGAAACTGCCGGCCCGCGCAGGTGACGATCTGCGCGCGCAGCATGCCGGGCGCGGCCCAGGCGAGCGCCATCGCGTCCTGCAGCTGGTCACGGAATCCGGTTGCACCGCCTGCCTGGTAGAACCCCGACTTCGCCCACAGCCGGCAGGTCACCGTCTGGTACAGCAGCCAGCGATTGACGAGCGCATCGAACAGTGGATCCGGCGTGTCGACCACCGTCGCGCCGAGCAGCCGGTCCCAGTGCTCGCGCACCGCTTCGATACGCATCGCCGGTGACGTCAGCGCGGCCTCGCGGGCGAGCGCACGGGCTTCATCCGGACCGCCTGCATGGCCGATCAGGAATACCGTTTCGGAGGGCTCGCCCGGCGGGAGGAATACTTCGGAAGCCAGCACCGCGCATGGATCCAGGCCGGCCCCTTCGCGCTGGCCGAAGCGCGCCGGAAGCACCAGGCGGCCCCATTCGTCGAAGCACTCGCGGCGATCGCAGGTCCAGTCGACCGGCAGCGCCGCGGCGTTCGTGGCACTCGTCGCACCGACCACCGACAGGAAGGCCGTACCGTTGCCGAAGCCCGCAGCCTGCTCGACCTGGGTCGCAAGCAGGGTATGGAGGCGTTCAGGCGCGTTGCCTGCGCGCCGCCTCCCGGCACCGTCCGCATCCGCAACGCCGGCCGCTTCGGGCAGCTCCAGCGCCTGGTGGCAGGTAAGTACCGTGGCGCGGTCGCGCCGGCTCGCACCCATGATCCATTCGGCGATCGCGACGATGCGCATCCGCAGCGGCGCAGCCCCGTGGTTCACCAGCCGGATGCTCACCTGCTTCACGGCGAGCGTCGCATCGACGCACCAGCTCGCCATCACCTCGAGGTCGCCGCGCCGGTGCCGGATCACCGTGTAGCCCTGCCCGTGCGTGATCCTGTAGTTGACGGACGCGTCGCCCCGGGCCGACGGCGCGACCGTCCAGGCGCGCCCGGTGCGCGGGTCCTGCAACAGGAACCACTCCGACGGCGGGTCGCCCACCGCATCGTTGGACCACGCGGTGAGCTGGTTGAGGCGACTGTTGACCGCCCAGGTGTATCCGCCGCCCGCCTCCGATACCTGCGCACCGAAGGCCGGGTTGGACAATACGTTGATCCAGGGCCGCTCCGGACGCACCGCCGCG
>JAIENF010000091.1 GCA_019751575.1 Burkholderiales bacterium | reverse complement strand
GGCGTGCGGATCAGCGCGAACATGGCCTTGCCCTGCTGCAGGGACCCCACCATCTTCAGGTTGTCGAGCGGGAACGCCTCGAGCGGCTCCCGCCGACGGTTCAGGTCGGGCTGCACCTGGCCCTTGGCTGACTTGGTCGGCTCGATCTTGCGCGGACGGAAGGGATCCTCGAGCTCGGCCTGGTTGTAGACGAACGGCTCGTAGGGATCGACCTTGGGCAGCGGGTCGATGCGCGCGCGGCTGCCCGCGACGCTTTCTGCATCGGCGACGAACTGCTTGAGGTCCTGGAACTGGTCGGAACCGCAACCGACCATCGCCAGGCCGAGGGCCAGTGGTACGAGCCGGTGGGAGAGTCTGCGGAGGGTGTTCATTTCTTCTTCGGCGCGGCCTGCGCCGCCTTGCGTTGTTTCGCGAGTTCTTCCTCGTCGAGGTAGCGGAACGTCTTGGCTACCGCGTCCATGGTCAGCATGCCGTCTCTCCCGACGGCGACGGCGACGTCGTTCAGGGTGACGATCCGCGGCAACTGTGCGATGTCGCTCGCGAACGATCCGAGCTCATGGTAGCTGCCGGTCACGCGGATGTTGATCGGCAGTTCAGCATAGAACTCGGAGGTCGTTTCCTGGGTCGCCGGCTTGAACAGTTCGAACTGCAGCCCGCGCCCGAGGCCGGCCTGGTTGATGTCGGTCAGCAGCGCGTCCATCTCCGACCGGTTGGGCAGCTGGCGCAGCAACGCGCCGAAGGCCTGTTCGATGTCCTCGAGCTGCTTCTGGTAGGCGGGCAGGTTGATCGCCTGGCGCTTCTTGTCGATGAACGTCGTGCGCAGCGTGGACTCCCGTTCGCGCAGCGTGTTGATCTCGGCCAGCTGGTTGCGCCAGTCGAACCAGTAGCCCAGGAAGATCACCAGTGCCAGCAGGATGATCAGGGTCGCGAACTTCACCGGGATCGGCCACGACCCGATGCTCTTCGGGTCAAGTCGTCTGAGTTCGTCGAGTGTCATGGCGTTCGGCGGGAAGTTGTTGTGCGGTCGGGGGCGAGGTGCGGGGCGCTACTTCTTTGCCGGCGCGGCGCGGGGCGGTACCGGCGCCGCTTCCGCCTTCGGGCGCGCGACATCGACGTTCAGGTTGAATTCGTTCAGGCGCTGGCTGGACACGGTCGCCGCCTTGATCTCGACCAGCGTGGCGTTGTCGAGCCATGGGGAGGATTCGAGGTTCCGCAGCAGCGTGGACACGCGCGCATTCGATTGCGCGTAGCCGATGATGTTGACCTTGGTGCCGGTCTGCTTGATGTTGCGCAGGTAGATGCCATCGGGCAGTTGCCGCGCGATCTGGTCGAACAGCTGCACCACTTCCGCGCGGTTCGACTGCAGCGTCTCGACGACGCGCTTGCGTGCGAGCAGCTGCTGGGTCTGTTCGCGCAGCCGGCGGATCTCCTCGATCTGCTTGTCGAGGCTGGCGATCTGCTGGTCGAGGAACTGGTTGCGTGCCTGCTGGCCTTCGATCTTCGAGGCAAGCACGCCATGCACGAGGAAAATCACGCCCGCGCCGAGCGCGACCATCGCGACCGCGGCAACGATGAACGAGCGCTGCTGGGCAGCACGCTTCATCTCGCGGTGGGGGAGCAGGTTTACGCGGATCATCTTGGCGGCGGCTGTTTCGGTGGCTGGGTTGGCGCGGTCGGGAGGAACGGGGTCGGAGGGGCGGGGTCAGGACGGATCGAAGCGGCGCAGCGCCAGGCCGCAGGCGACCATCAGCGAGGGTGCGTCGATCTGCAGCTGGCGCGGCCGGATCTTCGAAGAGACTTCCATCTCGGAGAACGGATTGGCCACCACGGTCGGCACCTGGGTGCGGCGGCTGACGGTCTCGTCGAGGTCGGGGATCGCGGCGCAGCCACCCGCCAGCAGCAGCTTGTCGACGCTGCTGTACTGGGTCGACGTGTAGAAGAACTGAAGCACGCGGGCCACTTCCAGGGCAAGGTTGTCCATGAAGGGCTGCAGCACTTCGGCCTCGTAGTTCTCGGGGAGGCCG
>JAIENF010000783.1 GCA_019751575.1 Burkholderiales bacterium | reverse complement strand
GAACTTCAAGCGCAAGGTCGACGCCGGCGCCGACTCCGCGATCACGCAGTACTTCTTCAACAGCGACGCGTACTTCGATTTCGTCGACCGCTGCGAAGCGGCAGGCATCCGGATCCCGATCGTCCCCGGCATCATGCCGATCGGCAACTACACCCAGCTCGCCCGGTTCTCCGAGATGTGCGGCGCCGACATCCCGCGATGGATGCGGCTGCGGCTCGCCGAGTTCGGCGATGATCGCGCGTCGATCCGCGCGTTCGGGCTGGACGTGATCACCGAAATGTCCGACCGGCTGCTGCAGGCCGGCGCACCCGGCCTGCACTTCTACTCGCTGAACCAGGCCGGGCTCACCTCGACGATCTGGCAGCGGCTCGGGCTGTAGCGGCGGCGGGGTCAGTACCGCACGACGGGAATCCTCGCCGGCGCACGCCCCGCTCAGCGCACCATCGAGAAGCGCACGGATTCCTCGTTGTCGACCGACGAGTGCCCGAACGAGATCCTGCCGCGGCCGCGCAACATCACCTCTTCGCGCAGCAGCACGATCTCGGGCTCGCCATCGAAGGTGACGAAGGTGCCATTGGTGCTCTGGTCGATCAGGAAGAACTTGTCGCGGCGGCGGTCGATGCGCGCATGCTGCCGCGACGCCTGGCGGTCGGCGACCACGATCGCGCATTTCGGATCGCGGCCCAGCACCACGCCCGGATGCTCGAGGTCGAGGACCATCGCGAACTCGCCCCGCTCGAGGCGCAGCAGGCGCGGGATCATCATCGAGATGCTTGCCGTGTTCGGCTGCATGGTGATCGCCATGGTCAGGTCTTCGCTGGCCTGCCAGATCACTTCGAACACCGAGATCGCCTCGCCCTTGCCCTTGACCGCCAGCGCGGCGATTTCACGGGTCGATACCCGCAGCAGGTCGGGCAGCCGGGCGACCGTCGCGCCGGTGGTCATGATCTGGTTGGCCTTGGCGATCGCAGTCATGCGCGAGGCGACGTTGACGGTATCGCCGAACAGGTCGCCATTCTCCTCGATGACCGCCCCCGCGTGGAACCCGACCCGGATCGCGCGGGAGTTGGCACTGGGGCGCATCTGGGAATCGGGAACCGGCTGGTTCGCCAGCTCGCTCACCCGCATCTGCATCTCGGTGGCGGCCAGGTAGGCGTGCTCGGCGTCCGGGAACACGCACATGATCTCGTCCCCGATGATCTTGACCACGCGCCCACGTGAATCGACCGCCGCCTCGCGCATGCAGCGCAGGCATTCGTCGATCAGCTTCTTCGCACGCTGGTCGCCGAACAGCTCGTAGAGACGCGTGCTGCCCGCAACGTCTGCGAACAGCACGGCGACATCCATGTGCACGGGCGGGATGCCGGGGTCTCGGGTCTGGGTCAAATCGTCATTCACGGCGTTGCACGCATCCTCGGGCAGGGCCGGCGGCAGGCACCCTCTGCGAGCCCGGGTTGCCGGGTCGGGAAAGGCGATCGGAAGCTACCCCCGGAGAGTAGCGCCGACCGGGCCAGACGGGTAGCCCCTGGAGCCCCACGCATGCCCGTGGACGACCCCGCGACGATCAGGCGGCGCGTGCGACCTTCGCGCGATCCTTCTTCTGCTGCGCGATGCTGGCATGCAGCGTCGCATACGCAGCGTGGGCGGCACCCTGCGCCTCGCCGACATGGATCTTCGCACCCTGGTCGGACATCGCCTGGTCGAGCGCCGACAGGCAGAGCATCACGTTCTCGGTGCGGCAGGAGTAGCCCATCAGGCCGATGCGCCAGATCTTGCCGGCCAGCGGGCCGAGGCCTGCGCCGATCTCGAGGTTGTACTCGTTCAGCAGGTCGCGGCGCACCTTCGCCTCGTCGATGCCTTCCGGGCACAGCACGGCATTCATCTGCGGCAGCTGATATTCGGGCTTCACCAGGAACTTCAGGCCCATCGACTCGAGGCCGGCCTTCAGTGCCATGTGGTGGCGCGTGGCGCGCGCCCACGCGTTCTCGAGCCCTTCCTCGCGGATCAGCACCAGCGCTTCATG
>JAIENF010000023.1 GCA_019751575.1 Burkholderiales bacterium | reverse complement strand
GGTGAACTCGCCGCGGCCGTCGGCCCTGATCGACTGGTGGGTGCGGTCACCTATTCGCCTGCCTGGCGCAGCCTCGAGCAGGCGACCTGGACGCAGACCGTCCTCGGGCAACTCACGCTGGGGCCGGTCGCCGCCGGTGGCGATCCCGCTGCCGCCGAGCAGGTGGCGCAGGTGTTCGAGGGCTCCCCCTTCCAGGCGGTGGTGAGCAGCGACATCCGGCGCGCGGTCTGGAGCAAGCTGGTCACCAATGCAGCGTTCAATACCCTGTGCGCCCTCACCGGTGGCCGGCAGTGCGATGTCGCCCGGGACGCCGCGACCGGACCGATCGCCGAGGCCATCATGCGCGAGATCGAAGCGCTGGCGCTGGCGACCGGCTCGGGCATCACCGGTGAGGTCCCGGCCAAGCTCGCGCAGGCCAGGGATACCGGCATCCACAAGCCCTCGACGCTGCAGGACTTCGAGGCCGGGCGCGAGATCGAGATCGGCGCACTGGTCGATGCACCGCTCGAACTGGCCGAACGCTGCGCCGTCCCGATGCCGGAACTGACCCGCATCGGCGCGCTGCTGCGCCTGAAGGCGTCCGTCGCCGGCCTGCTTCCCGCCACGACATAGCGCGGGACGGCAATCCGGGTCGGCAATCCGGGTCAGAGACGAATTCCGTAATCCGGGTCAGAGACGAATTTCCCCCGGGAAATTCGTCTCTGACCCGGATTGCGGCGCGCTACGGGTTGAGCACGATGCCGAAGGTCTTGCCGATGCGCTCGTAGGTTTCGAACTGTTCGCGCACGAAGGTGGCGGTGTCGGCGGGCGAGCGGATCTGCGGTACCGAGCCGATCTTCTCGGTGGCGCGGATCCAGTCCGGGTCCTTGGCGACCTGGGCCATCACCTTGCTCCAGAACGCGACCTGCTCCTTCGACATGTTCGGCGGTCCGAACAGGGCGCTCCAGCCGACGATGCGTTCCATCGCCTCGGCGCCGATCTCGCGCGCGGTCGGCACGTCGGGGATGTCCTTGTACCGTTCCGGCAGTGTGACCATCAGCGCGCGCAGCTTGCCGGCCTGGATCTGCGGGTTGGCGGGGCCGAGGTTGCCGCAGCCGAAGTCGACCTGGCCGGACAGGATCGCGATCGCCGCGTCGCCGCCGCCCTTGAACGGCACCTGGATCGCCGCATCCTTGCCGAGCTTGAACACGTCGAACATCATCTGCGGCCCCATCTCGTGGATGGTGCCGAAGCCGGCCGTGCTGTAGGTCAGCTTCTTCGGATTCTTGCGGACCGCGTTGACCAGGTCGTCGAACGTCCGGTGGGGCGAATCGGCGCGCACCATGCAGACATACGGATTGAGTTCCAGCAGCCCGAGGAAGGTGTAGTCGTTCCACCGGTAGCCGAGCTTGGGCGCCAGCGCCGGCAGCACCGCCTGCGAGCCGACGCGTGCGAGCAGCAGGGTGTAGCCGTCCGGCGTCGCCTTCGCCACCATCTCGCTGCCGATCGCGCCGCTGGCGCCGGTGCGGTTGACCACCAGCACCTGCTGTCCGTTCAGGTAACGCGGCAGCACGTTGGCCAGGGCCCGCGCCGCCAGGTCGGCGTCGCCGCCAGCCGAGAACGGCGCGATGATCTGGAGGGGCTTGTTCGGGAAGGGCTGGGCCGTGGCCTGTGCCGCGGCAGGTCCGGCGCCTGTCAGCAGCATCGATCCGGTCACGGAAACCGCCCATGAGAGCGTCGACAGGGCGGCGGCGGTCGCGAACGCGGACAGCCCGCGCCGGCGTATGTGGCTCGTGCTCGACATGACTCCTCCTCGGTTTCACCGGATCTGTCACCGTTGCGGCTCTGTACCTGGCCGTTTTCCGGTGTTCAGCCGGCACGTTAGCCCGTTTTCCCGGGGCCGGCAAATCTGCTATGTTCTCCGCCCCTGCTCCTGTCACCCAGGCCACACTCGAAGAGGTTCGGCATGAACGACGCGCTGCCCGCCCTGCAAGGCATCACCGAACGGATGATCGTCCGCAAGGAAGGTCCCCTCGGC
>JAIENF010000763.1 GCA_019751575.1 Burkholderiales bacterium | reverse complement strand
GGTTCGACGTCGGGGACGCCGGTGGTTCGCCGGCGGTCGACCGGCGGCGATCGGGGGCGGATTTTACACCCCTGCCCGGCCGCCAGCCCCCTGTAACGTCTCGCGCAGGCGCAATTTCATCCGCCGGCAGCGCCCCCGGTCAGCGGCGCCGGAGTTCGGCCACCACCGGGAATGTCCACGGCCGGATCGCCATCACCAGCCCTGCGTTGCGCCGCTCCCGCGGCGAAGCGCCGGCATCCAGTTCCATCAGTTCGGAGAATTCGGCCGCGATCAGGTCGAGCTTCTTCTGCAGCAGGCCGATGGACGCCGGCGTCAGTTCGCCCGCGAGGAAGCGGATCTTCTCCAGCGGCTGGGCGAACGAGCTCGCGAACAGGTCGCCGATCGCCTGCGCGCGATAACGCCGCGACAGTGGCCCGTCCGGTCGCCAGCGCATGTTCCGCGCCACGCGCAGCCGCACCCGGTTTCCGGGCATCAGGTCGACGATGCGCAGCCGGTCGAGCTGCGCCAGCGCGCCCACCAGTTCCACCTCGCCGATCTCGAACTGCGTCCGGATGCGCGCCGGCGTGGACCCGGTCAGCAACAGGTAGGCGACGCCCAGCAGGATCGGATCCGCGGCGAGTGCCTGCTCCTGCGCCTCGCTGAGTTCGCCGACCGCCTGCCGCCCGGCACCGGCCAGCCGGGCCAGCTCGAGGAAATCCGATTCCAGGATCTGCAGCATCTCCTCGATGCGGGCGAGGGTGAAGCGGCCGGTCGAGAACAGGCGCTTGACGCTCGGCTCCGACAGCCGCATGCGCAGCGCCAGCTGGCGGTAGGTCATGCCACGGGCCTTCAGCAGCTTCTTCAACGCCTCGACCAGGGGCGAGACGGGCGGCGACCCGGCGGGCACCCCGGGCAGGGATTCATCCGGAGAGGCTGGATGCGACGGGGCTGCAGCCATGGAGGCCATCCTTTCGCAGATGTTTAAGGAGCGATACCTGAATACCTGGAGTATCGCTTATCGATACCTTTTTCAGAGCCCTGTCTCCGGCGTGCCTGCGCCGCGAGAGTGGCGCCGTTCCGCCCGCCCCGATTCCCGAGGCGGTCGGCGGAACAGCCCTCACTTCGCGGAGTCCGCCATGACGTTCCCTGCATTTCCCGACGCCGTCCCGGCCCTGTCCGACCCTTCAGGCCTGACCGCCCTCGCCGCCCTGGCCACCCTGCCCGCGCTGGCTGCCGCCAGCCCTGCCGGGGCGGCAGCCGCTTCGGCAGCCGTCTTCGCGCTCGAGTTCGTGCTGGTCGTGCTGCTGGTCGACCTGGCTTCCGGCGTCGGCCACTGGCTCGAGGACACCTACGGCAATCCCGACACACCGCTCATCGGCAGGCTGGTGATCGTGCCCAACCTCGAGCACCACCGGCAGCCCCGGGCGTTCCTGGCCAAGTCATGGCTGGAGAGCTGCGGCGACCTGATGCTTGCCGGCGCGCTGCTGGTGGCAGCCGCCTGGTCCCTGGACCTCCTGACCTGGCACGTGGTGGCCTTCGCGCTGGTCGGTTCACAGGCGAACCAGATCCACAAGTGGGCGCACCAGAACCCGCAGGAAAAGGGGGCGTTCGTGCACCTGCTGCAGCGCATGCGCCTGTTGCAGACGCCGCGCGAGCACGGACGGCATCACCAGGGCGCTACCGACTCCCACTACTGCACGGTCACCAACGCGCTCAATCCCCTGCTCGAACGGCTGCGCATCTGGCGCCGCCTGGAGAACCTGCTCGCGCGTGCCTTCGGCCTGCGGCCCCGGACCGATCCGTCAACCGGGCAGCGCGACGCGGGACGGGCCGCGGTCAAGGCCCGAACGGGCGCCGTATCAGCAGCAGCACGATTACCGCTGCCGTCATCAGTCCGCCGGTGATCAGCGCAGCCGCCCCGCCCAGCGCATCGACCGCCATGCCGAACGCGAATGGGGCGATCGCCTGGGCGATCCGCGCCAGGCCGCCGATGCGGCCCAGCAGGGTGCCGTATCCCACCGGACCGAACAGC
>JAIENF010000298.1 GCA_019751575.1 Burkholderiales bacterium | reverse complement strand
CGACAACCGCCCGGGCGCGGCCGGCATGCTCGGTGCCGAGCTGGTGCGCCAGGCGACGCCGGACGGCTACACGATCCTGCTGTCCGCCATCGACACGATCACCGCGCCGCTGGTGACGAAGAACGCACCGTTCGACCCGGTGAAGCACTTCGCGCCGATCACCCAGCTCACCACCTCGCCGAACGTGATCCTGGTCACGCCGTCGTTCCAGGCGAAGACGATGCGCGAACTGGTCGACCTGGCCCGCGCCAAGCCGAAGACGATCGATTACGCGTCGTCCGGCATCGGCAGCATGCAGCATCTCGGTGGCGAACTGCTCAACGTGATGGCGAAGATCGAGCTGTCCCATGTCCCGTACAAGGGCGGCGGTCCGGCGCTGATCGACCTGCTGGCCGGGCGCGTGCCGGTGATGGTGTCGGGCACGCAGGGTGCGCTGCCGTTCGTGAAGAGCGGCAAGGCACGTGCGCTCGCGGTCACCAGCCTCAAGCGCAGCGCGACGATGCCCGACGTGCCGACCGTTGCCGAGGCGCTTTCGCTGCCCGCGTACGAGGCGTTGAACTGGCAGGGCCTGTTCGCGCCGGCGGGTACGCCCGCGCCGGTGGTCAAGCGCCTCGCCGACGAGACGATCAAGGTCCTGAACGCGCCCGACGTGAAGGCGCGCCTGGCCGAGCTGGGCTTCGACCCGGTCGGCAACACCCCGGCCGCGTTCGCCGCGCTGGTGCTCGCCGAGCAGCGCAAGTGGATCAACCTGATCCAGGCCGCCGGCATCAAGCCCGAGTAGTCGCTGCAGACACGACACGCGAAGAGGAAAGTCCAGATGGCGAAGGCAGCAACCGTGAAGAAGGCGCCCGGCGCCGCCCCGTTCCCCAGGCCCGCGGTCCCCAAGATCGCCGCACCGCGCGGCCTTCGCCAGGTGTCGTCGACCCTGGTCGACGCCGGCGGCTCCTGGGGCGCGAAGCTCCTGAAGGGGCAGGTGGTGCGCTTCATCGATCTCGAGGGCCAGCAGGCAGTCGACTTCCTCTGCTACAACGCGGACGACACGCGCGACCGCTACAACGCGGCCAACACGATGAAGATGGCCGAGAACCTGTACCTGAACACCGGCACCGTGCTCTATGGCGAGTACGCGACGCGGCTGATGAAGGTGGTCGCGTCCAACTGCCCGAACCACGACACGATCGGTGGCTGCTGCAGCGTCGAGATCAACGAACTGCGCTACCAGCGTCGCACCCACAGCTGCCGCTCGAACTTCCTGCACGAGCTGGGCAAGTTCCGCATGGGCGAAGCCGACGTCGTAGCCAACGTGAACTGGTTCATGAGCGTGCCGATCGGCGCCGACGGGCACATGGCGATCTCCGACAGCCCGTCGAAGCCGGGTGCCTTCGTCGATGTCGAGGCACTCACCGACGTGCTGGCGGTGATCTCGAACTGCCCGCAGAAATACAATCCGGCCTGCGGCTACAACCCGACGCCGGTGCAGGTCGAGGTCTACTCGAAGTCCGGCCGCTGAGCGCAAACAGAGGATAGAGACATGCCGATCATCCGAGGCAACCCACCGGGCCAGAAGCACATGCGTGCGACGGTCTACAACCACTTCGTCCGGGTCGACCAGCCGAAGAGCATGATCTTCATCTCCGGCCAGCTCGCGCGGGGCGAAGACGGGCAGATGGTCGGCGGCAACAGCATGCTCGAACAGTCGCGCCAGGTCCTGCGCAACATCCAGCTCGCGCTCGAAGCCGCGGGTGCGACGATGGCCGACGTGGTGTGGACGACCGTGTTCACCACGGACATGCGCGAGTTCCGCGAGATCGTCGCCGCGCGCGAGGAGTTCTGGCGCGACAACCTTCCCACCAGCACGATGATCGAGATCAGCCATCTCACCGAGCCGGCGGCGAAGATCGAAGTGCAGGTCATCGCGGCGGTCGCATGAGCGCTGCGTCCGCCGAGCCGGGCTACGTGCTGTACGTCCAGCCTGGCTGAAGCAGCTGTCTCCGGGCGAAGGAGTTTCTTT
>JAIENF010000371.1 GCA_019751575.1 Burkholderiales bacterium | reverse complement strand
CGTTGACGCGCCACGACCGGTTGAGCATGCCGGTCATGTCGAGGTCCATGCCGCGGCTGCGCACTTCGCCAGCCGCCACCGAGAAACCCGCGTTGGCCGGGTCGCCGGTCAGCACGTTCTTCTTGCGGATGTCGTAGAACGCCAGCGTCGCGCCGAGCGAGCGGCTGGCGTTCTCCCACTTGGTGCCGGCCTCGAAGGCGGTACCCGACTCGGGATCGAACGCAGTCCCCGCAGCGCTGGCACCGGTGTTCGGCCGGAACGACATGCCGGCGTTGGCGAACATCGTCCACTGCGCGTTCGGCAGGTAGCTCACGCCGATCCGCGGCGAGGTGGCACCCGGGTTCTGGTCGGTACGTACGTTGGTGCGACGGTTCTGCAGCGACTGCTCGTAGTTGTCGAAACGAAGGCCGGCCAGCACGCGCCAGTGCTGGCCGATGGACACCGTATCCTGCACGTAGAACGCGACGCTGGTCTGCTCCTCGCGCGTGTCCGTGTTCGGCAGCAGTGCCGGCTGTGCCTGGCCGTACACCGGGTTGAAGATGTTGATCGCGTAGGGCGACGCGTTGCTCGGATTCACCCTCAGCATCAGCTGGTCTACCTCGAAGCGGTAGGTCGCGACGCCCATGAGCAGTTCGTGCTGCAAGCCCCCGGCCAGGAAGCGTCCGATCACCTCGCCCTGCAGGGACACGTCCTCGGACGTGTAGTCGCGGAACCGCCGCTGCCGGCGCAGCGTCTGCAGGTCCGGCTGCAGCGAGGGCTGGGCCTCGGTCGAGAAGCCGCGCAGCGAGCCGCGCTTGTAGGCGAACGCGAACCGGGTCGTCCACTCGGCATTGAGGTCGTGCTCGAGCACCACCTGGTGCGTGTCGTTCTCGATCCGCACGTCTCCGTCCGCCGGCTCGCCCAGGAAGCGCGAGCGCGGCACCGCGCCCAGCCGGTTGTTGACCGCCACCACCCCGCGGTCGAGCGGCGTGCGATGGCGAAGGAACTCGCCGGTGTAGTCGAGACGGGTCGTGCCGGAGATGCGCCAGGTCAGCGCCGGCGCGACCAGCCAGCGCTGGGTCTGCACGAAGTCACGGAAGCTGCCACGGTCTTCCAGCGCCACGTTCAGCCGGTAGGCGACGCTCTCTCCCAGCGGCCCGGTCGAGTCGAGGGCCGTTCGGTAGAAGTCGTAGCTGCCGACGTAGGCTTCGATGGAATGCGCCGGTTTCCACAGCGGCCGCTTGGTCACGATGTTCAGCGTGCCACCCGGCTCGCTGGTTCCGTACAGCGACGCCGCCGGTCCCTTCAGGAACTCGATGCGCTCGACGTTGGCCGTGTCGCGCGGTGCGTTGAACCCGCGGTTGCTGGAGAAGCCGTTCAGCAGCAGCGGCATGCCGTTGTTGATGTCACCGGCCAGCCCGCGGATCGCGATGTTGTCCCACAGGCCACCGAAGCTGTTCTGCCGGGATACGCCGCCGACGAAGTCGAGCGTGTCGTCGATACGGGTGGCGCCCAGGTCGTCGAGCGTCTGGCGAGACATCACCCGCACCGCCTGCGGCAGCTCGCGCAGGGGCAGGTCGGTCCGCGCGCCGCTGGCTTCCTCGGCATGGTACGCACCCGACTGTCGCCGGCCCACGATCTCTATCGCGGGAAGCTCCCTGGAGGCGGGCGTGGAGGCCATCGCAGGCGCGACGCTGCCAGGCGGTGCAGCCGACTGCGCGACCGCTGGCGCGCTCCACGAGGCGGACAGCGCAAGCGCAAGCAGGGTCGGACGAAGCGGACGACGGATCGTGTTGGGCACGGGCGATACCTCCAGGAGTCGAGGACGAGCAGAAGCCCCGCCCTGCGTCTGGACGGGGTACGAAATGCGGTCGTGCGGTCGTGCGGCCGGCAGTCCTGCGCGCGGGTCCAGGGCCCGCGCGAGAGGGCTACTCCGGACCGTGTTCGAGCACGAAAGTCAGCGTTGCGTGAAGGCCGTTCTTCGTTGCCCTCAGCGGATCGTCGGGCGGCGCGTCATAGCTCGCAGCGATG
>JAIENF010000209.1 GCA_019751575.1 Burkholderiales bacterium | reverse complement strand
CGGGCTTGACCTTCAACCGCACGGAACCGGCCGGCGTGGGCACCTCGACCGCGGTACCCAGGGCCGCCTCGCTCGGCGTCAGCCCGAGGTCGACCTGCAGGTCGCGGCCATCGACGGTATAGACCGGGTGCGCCGCGATGCGCACCGTGAGCATGATGTCGCCGGCCACGCCGCGCGTGGGCACCCGCATCCGCGTGCCGTGGGCGGCACCCTTCGGGATGCGCACGGTGACCGGGTACTGGGTTCCGTCGCCTGCGGAGATCTGGAACGTGCGCTCGGTGCCGTTGAACGCCTCGTCCAGCGTGATGGTCACGTCGGCCTCGATCGGCGCACGCGGGGGCGCGCTGCGCGCACGGCCCCGGCCGAAGCCGCCGGCCTTGCCGGCACCGCCGCCGAACAGCCCGCCGAACAGGTCGCCGAGATCGAGGCCGTCCATGTCCTGGTTGCGGAAACCGCCGCCGCGTCCGTACTGCTGCTCCCATCCGGGCGGCGGCCGGAAATCCTGCCCGGGCCGGTGCGTGCCCAGCCGATCGTAGGCGGCGCGCTTCTCGGCGTCCTTCAGCACTTCATAGGCTTCGCCTACCGCCTTGAACTGCTCCTCGGCGTTCTTCTCCTTCGAGACGTCCGGGTGGTACTTGCGCGCAAGCTTGCGATACGCCTTGCGGATATCGTCGTCGCTCGCGCTGCGCTCCACGCCGAGGGTCTTGTAGTAATCCTTGAATTGCATGGGCCGGGGACCGTCCTGTTCAAACTGCCGATATGGGGTCGCTGCCGCCGCACCTCAAGCGGGTGCGCGCGCAAGGGGCCAGCCGCGCCTCACAGGAACAGCAGCAGCACGCCCGTATGACCGTACAGCCGGTCATGCGAGATCTCGCCGTTGCCGAAGAACCCGGCGAGCGGGAACTCGCCCAGGTGGCGGGTGATCAGCTTCAGTTCGGCGGAGTCCGGTCCGAACAGGCTCTCGCCGCGGCCGAGGCAGGAGAAGTACAGGCCTCCGCGCGGCGTGCCATCGATCGCTTCGCGGGCGCCGAGCAGCACGCGCTCGAAGTCTTCGGTGGCACTCTTCGCATCGCGCCGGCAGAACATGAGCTCGCTGCCCGGCTCGAGCCAGTCACCGACGGCAACCCACTGCTGCTGCGGGTCGATGCCCACCAGGTTGCGCACCAGGTAGTCGCCGGTATCGCTGCCGGGGATGGCCAGCGCCGCGAACACCTCCGCGGCCGCCTTCCGGTAGTCGCGCGCGAGGCGTTCGCCGACATCGGCATCGAACACCTCGAGGGCCGGCCTTCCGTCGAGCTTCATCGCCACGTTGCGGTGGCATTCGGTCACCCGGTGGCGCGGGCCGATCGGCGAGCAGCCCTGGCTGAGCCGGGTCAGCACGCGCACGTTCTCGCCGAACAGCACGCCCGACATGCCGCCGCTGGACACCGCATCCAGCACCTGCGCCGGCGCGCCCCGAGAACTGGTGAGCCCGCCGATCACGAAGCCGCTGGACACCCGCTGCGCGACGCCGCCGATCAGTTCGAGCAGGTGCCGGCACGACGGGTCGCCATGCAGCACGGCCAGGTTCGCGTCCTGGGCGCCGCACGCATACAGGCCCTCGGGCAGGTCCGCCGGATCGTCGAGCAGGGGAAGCAGGCGGAACCCGTCCGCCGGGAAGGCGCCAGCCAGGGTGACGATCGCAGGCCGGTCGAGGTACTCGACGCCGGTCGCGCAGACACCGATGCCGACCGTACCGACCCAGTGCGCGACGCCACTGGCCTCGCGCAGTGCCTCGACGATGGCCGCCAGGTCGGCGGCGTGGCTGTCGGTCACGTAGACGAAGCCCAGGTTCGCGCCGATGCCTGCATCGGCGATGGTGCGCGCACAGGCGGCTGCCGCATCCTGCCAGCGCGGTGCCGGGCTGTGCGCATGCACGAACGCCGGGCCCGGGGGAGCGGCAGGCAGCGAAAGGCTCATCGTGCGACCGCGCAAGCGTCTATGTACATGGCGAGGGTCACTGTGCC
>JAIENF010000297.1 GCA_019751575.1 Burkholderiales bacterium | reverse complement strand
TCGCAGGCCTATGCCGATGAACGCGCCGCGATGATCCGCGCCGACCGCGCCTGGCCCGAGATGCCGCCGCCGGGCGATCCACGCAACCAGGGCGATGCCCGCCTTGCACCGCTGCCGGTTCCCGAGCCTGCGGACAAGTCGCCGCTCGGAGACACCTCGTATGCGTGCGTGATCGACCGCCACGGCAATGCGTTCTCGGTGACCCCGTCCGACGGTTCAAACAACTCGCCGCTGGTGCCGGGCATCGGCATCGTCTGTTCCGGGCGCGGCACGCAGTCGTGGGCCGATCCGCGCTACCGCTCGTCGGTGGCGCCGGGCGTTCGGCCCAGGCTCACGCCCAATCCGTCGCTCGCGCTGAAGGACGGCAAGGCATTCATGACGCTGGGCACGCCGGGCGGCGACGTGCAGTGCCAGGCGATGGTGCAGGTATTCCTGAACGTGGTCCTGTTCGGCATGGATCCGCAGGCGGCGATCGAGGCCCCGCGCTTCTCGAGCTACAGCTTCCCGGGCTCGTTCGAGCCGCACGCCTACTTCCCCGGCCAGCTCGCCCTGGAAGGGCGCATCGAAGACAAGGTGGAGTCCGAGCTTGCGGCGCTCGGCCACCGTACGTTCTGGTGGGACGACTACACCTGGCTTGCCGGTGCGCCCTGTGCGATCGTCGTCGATCCGGTCACTGGTGTGCTGAGCGGTGGCGCCGATCCGCGGCGGCCGGCCTACGCGCTCGGCTGGTAAAGGAGACTCGCAATGCTGTTCATACCTGCCGATCGCATCCGGCAACAGAGCTTCAACATCCTGCGTGCATGGGGCCAGAGCGAGGCCCATGCGAACATCACCGCCGACATCCTGACCGAGACCGACCTGCGCGGCATCGACTCGCACGGGCTGTCGATGCTGCCGGTGTACGAGGAACAGCTCGCCACCAAGCTGAACATGAAGCCGGACATCAAGGTGGTGCGCGAGACGCCGGTGTCCGCGCTGCTCGATGCCGACAACGGCCTGGGCCATGTGCCAGGCCACATGGGCATGTCGATGGCGATCGAGAAGGCAAAGGCGATCGGCATGGCGATGGTCACCGTGCGCCGCTCGGGCCACTACGGGGCGGCCGGCTACTACACCGACATGGCGGCGCGCCACGGGCTGATCGGCATCTCGATGACCTCGTCGCGCGGGCTGGCGATGGTGCCGACCTTCGGCGCCGAACCGGTGTTCGGCACCAACCCGATCTCGGTGGCCGCACCGGCGAAGCGCAACCTGCCGTTCAACCTCGACATGGCCACCACCACGGTCGCCGTCGGCAAGCTCAAGCTGAAGTGGCTGAACCACAAGCCGCTGCCCGTCGGCTGGGCGGTCGACGAGCAGGGCCAGCCGCTCACCGATTCGGCACGTGCGTTCAAGCTCAAGAACATCACGCCGCTGGGCGGCACGCGGGAACTGGGCAGCCACAAGGGCTACGGCCTGGCGGCGGTGGTCAACATGCTGTCGGCGACGCTGTCCGGCGCCGCGTTCCAGCCGCTGCGACTGCAGCGCGAGGACCCGGCCGCGCCGGACAACATCGGCCATTTCTTCATGGCCTTCGACCCAAAGCTGTTCCGCGAGGAAGGTGCGTTCGAGCACGACATGGACGAGATGCTCGACTACCTGCGCCAGGTGAAGCCGACCGATCCGTCGCAGCCGGTGCTGGTGCCCGGGGACCCGGAGTACCAGCAGCGCGAGCAGCGCCTGCGGGAAGGCGTGCCGGTGCCCGAGATGCTCGACGAACTGGTGCGCAAGGTATGCAGCAAGGCGGGTGCGACCTACCTGCTGACCGATGGTTGAGTCCGCGCATCCGACGCGGCCGGATGCCGGCATGGCGGCGGAAGGAAGCGCCACGCCGCCGCCGGCACCGCTGGCCGCGCCGGGCGCGGTGCGCCGCTGGCTCGGCCTGGGGCTGCGCGATTTCGCCGCGATGCCGCTGGCGAGCCTGTTCTACGGCCTCATGTTCGTGGCGATGGCCTTCGTGCTCG
>JAIENF010000137.1 GCA_019751575.1 Burkholderiales bacterium | reverse complement strand
ATGGGATACCCGACCCCGGAGCATTTCGCCGCGCTTCGACGGCTGGGTCCCTGCGCGATCCATCGGAAATCCTTCGCCCCGGTGGCGATGGCGGCTGCACAGTTGCCCCTGCGCTAGCCGATCCGCCCGGTTTGCGCCCGGGCGCGACCTCTCAAGTCGTTCCGAAACCGTCCGTTAACGGAGAGCCGCGGGGGCCATGCCGGCCAGGGCAATCACCTGTCGTAACGGACACATCGGAGCGCGAATGCTGGTCATAGGCGGCTGGATCGGAGTCATAGCGTGCATACTGGGCGGCTTCGTGGCGGCCGGGGGCAAGCTCGGTCCGCTCTGGCACCCCCTGGAACTCGTGATCATCGGCGGAGCGGCCTTCTTCGCGTTCCTGGTGAGCAATTCGTCGAAGGTCATAAAGGCGACTTTCACCACCCTGCCGACCTGTTTCAAGGGCTCCAGGTATTCGAAGGCCATGTACCTCGAACTGCTGTCGCTGCTCTACGACCTGCTGGCGAAGGTGCGCAAGGAAGGCCTGATGTCGATCGAGTCCGACGTGGAGACGCCGGATCAGTCACCGATCTTCACCAAGTATCCGATGATCCTCGAGGACCATCACGCGATGGACTTCCTGGTCGACTATCTGCGGCTGATGGTCGGCGGGAACCTGAACGCGTTCGAGATCGAGAACCTGATGGACAACGAGATCGAGACCCATCACCACGAAGGCGAGGCGCCGATCAATGCGGTCACCCGCGTGGGCGACGGGTTGCCTGCGTTCGGCATCATCGCGGCGGTGCTGGGCGTCATCAAGACCATGAGTTCGGTCGGCGAACCTCCTGAAATCCTCGGCGGCAAGATCGGCGCCGCGCTGGTCGGCACCTTCCTGGGCATCCTGATGGCCTACGGATTCGTCACCCCGCTCGCCAGCCTGCTCGAACAGAAGCTTTCCGAGCAGACCAAGATGCTCCAGTGCATCAAGGTCACGCTGCTGGCCAGCCTGAATGGCTATCCGCCCCAGGTCGCCGTCGAGTTCGGGCGCAAGGTGCTGTACTCCACGGAGCGGCCGACGTTCACGGAACTCGAGGAGGAAGTGAAGCAGCGCAAGGGCAAGTGATGCCCGCACGCCGCTCCACGAAGGAATTCCGGGGACCCCATGGCTGAAGAATCGCAGCGTCCGATCATCGTCAAGCGCATCAAGAAGGGCGGCCACGGGAAGCATGGCGGCGCCTGGAAGATCGCGTATGCCGACTTCGTGACCGCGATGATGGCGTTCTTCCTGCTCATGTGGCTGCTCGGCTCGGTCAGCAAGGGCGACCTGAAGGGCATCTCGGAGTACTTCAACACCCCCCTGAAGACTGCACTGATGGGCGGCTCGTCCACCGGCGAGGCGAAGAGCGTCATCCCGGGCGGTGGCACCGACCTGCGCGCGAGTGCAGGCCAGGTGCACAAGGGCGAAACCGAGCCGCGGCAGCTGGACGAGAAGGAACTCGAGGCCGAGATGGAGGCGCGCGAGGCGGCACGCCTGGCTGAACTGAAGGACAAGGTCGAGAAGGCGATCGAGGCCAACCCGCAGCTCGCGCCGTTCCGCAAGCAGATCATGGTCGACCTCACGCCCGAGGGCCTGCGCATCCAGATCGTGGACGAGCAGAACCGGCCGATGTTCCCGACCGGCAGCAGCAACCTGGCGAACTACACGCGAGACCTGCTGCGCGAGATCGGCAAGATCCTCAACGACGTGCCGAACCGGGTCAGCCTGTCGGGCCATACCGACGCGGCGGCCTTCGGCAGTGGCGATCGCGGGTTCAGCAACTGGGAACTGTCCGCCGAGCGCGCCAACACGGCGCGCCGCGAGATGATCGCCGGCGGCATGGCGGACTCGAAGGTATTGCGCGTGGTGGGTCTTGCATCGGCGGTCGGATTCCCGGGCGCGTCGCCGCTCGATGCCGTGAACCGGCGGATCAGCATCATCGTGCTCAACCGCAAGACCGAGAAGGCGATCACGGCTGAATCG
>JAIENF010000565.1 GCA_019751575.1 Burkholderiales bacterium | reverse complement strand
ACGACGAGGCGTCGCGCTCGTGGAACTCCTCGCATCCGTCCAAGGCATGCAGCCTGGAAGCGCTGCGCAGCACCGGCGGCGACGGTCGGCTCTACTGTTTCGCGGCGAACTGATCCTGGCTGCGCCCGGCAGTCGTGTCCCGTCCCGCATCGCCGGGGCGGGCGAGCGCATTTCCGCCGGTGCAGCCTTCTCGCGTGACCGGCAGTACCGCTACCGCCTGTGGCGCCACTGGGACCTGTCGCGCCCGCCGCTGCTGATGATCATGCTGAATCCATCGACCGCCGACGAGGAGCGCAACGACCCGACGGTCGAGCGCTGCGAACGCCGCGCGCGCGCGAACGGGTTCGGCGGGCTGCTGGTGGCGAACATCTTCGCGCTGCGCAGTACCGACCCGAAGGCGCTCTATGTGCATCCGTCCCCGGTCGGGCGGCAGAACGACGCGGCGATCCTCGCGATGGCCCGGGAGGCGGGGCGGGTGGTCTGCGCCTGGGGCGTCCACGGGGCCCTCCATGATCGCGGCCTGCGGGTTGCGTCCAGGTTGCGGCAGGCGGGACTGACGCTCGGCGTGCTCGGACTGACCCGGGACGGCCATCCACGGCACCCGCTCTACATGGCGAGCGCGACCGAGGTGGTGCAGTGGGACGGCTATCGAGGCTGACGCACGACCGCGACCCCGGGGGGTGAGCCCAGCGCCGCTGCAAGGCGGGGGATGCAGGCCGCATGTTAAACTCGCGCTCCGCCACGTCCTTGAACGCTCCTCCGGTCGATGCTGCCGAATCCCCGCCGCCGCTCGCTGCTCGCCGCGCTGTCGGCCGCCGCCGGCGGCACCGCCGCCCTGCTGCCTGCCGGCGTCCGCGCGCAAGTCAAGCTCGACGTCCCGTTCGCGCCGACGAACTTCACGCTGATCGACACGATGCTGCGCATCGCGAACGTGACGCCGAAGGACTACGTGATCGACCTGGGTTCGGGCGACGGGCGCATCAACATCGCGGCGGCGCGCGACTGGGGTGCGCCGGGCATCGGCTACGAGATCGACCCGGCGCTGGTGCAGGAAAGCATCGAACTCGCGAAGATCGCCGGCGTCACGGACCGGGTCAGCTTCACCGAGCGGAACCTGTTCGACGCGGACCTTTCCAGGGCGACGGTGGTGACGCTGTACCTCGGCGTGAAGGTCAACCTGCGGGTGCGCCCCAAGCTGCTGGCCGAGCTTCGGCCGGGCACGCGCATCGTTTCGCATGACTTCGACCTCGGCGACTGGAAGCCGGACCTGCATATCCGGCTGCGCGACTACGGCAGCCATGTCTTCTTCTGGTGGATCCCGGCGCGCATCGCGGGCACCTGGTCCGCTCGGATCGACCTGCCGGGTGCCGGCGTGCGCGACCACGAGATCGTCCTTCGCCAGCGCTTCCAGGACATCGACGCCGAGGTGAAGGCCGATGGTGCGAGGGTCGGGTTGCGAGACATCCGCCTCGCCGGCGATGGCCTCACCTTCATCATGATGGAAGAGGTGAACCGGCAGTTCACCTTCCGACGCTTCTTCGGGCGGGTGGCGCGCGGTGCCGACCCGACCGGCAACACGATCGAAGGGTACTTCCGCACCGAGACCGGAGGCCGCCGCAGCGAGTCGCCGTTCCGGATGACCCGTACCGCGGTCGCCGAACCGGGGCCCGAAGGCGCCTGGACCTACGTGCGCGGCAATTGATGGACGTCATCCGCAGGCGCAGGCGCACGCTGCTCGCACTGGGCACCGGCGCAGGGGGGGCTGCCCTCGGCGCCGGCGCGATGTCGCTGCTCGCGCAGGGACCGGCGCCGAAGAAGCCGCTCGACCGCAACGGCGGCCCCTACGTGCCCACGCCGTGGCCGGTGGTCGACCAGATGATCCTTGCGGGAGCCATCGGTCCGAAGGACCTCGTGATGGACCTCGGCTGCGGCGATGGCCGGCTGGTGATCGCCGCGGCCAGGCGGCACGGCGCGCGGGGCTTCGGCGTCGACATCGACG
>JAIENF010000184.1 GCA_019751575.1 Burkholderiales bacterium | reverse complement strand
GAACATGCGCGCCTGGGCAATGCGGCGGCGCTGATCGAATCGGCCGAGTACGCGCTCGCCGCGCTCGGCGACGGCGAGGGGTCGGCGCTCGCGCAGGTGTCGACCGTGCTGGCGCGGCTTCGCGACAGCGCCAGCGTCGACCGTGAAGCCGAGGCCGCGCTCGAGCTGATGGCAGGTGCCGACGCCCAGCTGAAGGAGGCGGCGCGCGAACTGCGCCACTATCGCGACCGGCTGGACATCGATCCGGCGCGCCTGCGCGAACTCGATGCGCGGATCGAGGCGGTACAGGATGCGGCCCGCAGGTTCCGCGTGCCGCCGGCCGAACTCGGGCTGCTCCGGGTGCGCCTCGAGGGCGAACTCAGGAAACTCGACCAGGCGGGCGACCCGCGCGCACTGGCTGCGGCCGAGGCGGCCGCCCGCACCGGCTACAAGGAAGCCGCGGCGCTGCTGACCCGCGCCCGGCAGCGGGTGGCGACCCGCCTTGCCCGGGCCGTGACCGAAGCGATGCAGACGCTGGCGATGGACGGCGGACGCTTCGAAGCGGTGCTGCTGCCGGTCGCCGGTCCGGGGGGCGCCTCGGCGGCAGGTCGACCTGTCGCCCGTCCTGCCGTGCGCGCCGCCGCGGTCGCCGCCGATTCGCCGGGCAGCAGCCATGGCGACGAGACGATCGAGTTCCGCGTGTCTGCGAATCCGGGCATGCCACCCGCGGCGCTGGCATCGGTCGCGTCCGGCGGCGAACTGTCGCGCATCAGCCTCGCGTTGCGCAAGGTGACCAGCGCCGCCACCCGGGTGCCGCTGCTCGTGTTCGACGAAGTGGATGCCGGCATCGGCGGCGGCGTGGCCGAGATCGTCGGCCGCCTGTTGCGGGATCTCGGGCGCACCCATCAGGTCATGTGCGTGACTCACCTTCCGCAGGTCGCTGCCAGCGCCCGGCGCCAGTATCACGTCGTCAAGCGCGTGGCCGGTGGCCAGACGGTGAGCCGTGTCGAGCCGCTCGACGATGCCGGACGCGTGGAAGAGATCGCGCGCATGCTCGGCGGCGTGCGCATCACCGCGACCACGCGCCAGCATGCGGACGAGCTGCTGCGCCAGGCACGCGAGGACGCGCCCGCCGACTGAGCGGCCAGCGGATGCCGGCCGCGGCGGTGCGGGCGCCGGCGATGCACGGACCCGCGATCAGGCGGTGGCCGCCCGATGCGCGCAATCCACGGTGCGGCATTCCGCGTACAGGTAGAGCGAGTGGTCGATGATCGCGAAGCCGCGCTCGGCGGCAACCTTTTCCTGGCGCCGTTCGATCTGCGGATCGTAGAACTCCTCGACCCGGCCGCACTGCAGGCAGACCAGATGGTCATGATGGCCGCCCTGCCTGAGTTCGAAAACCGCCCGGCCCCCCTCGAAGTGGTGCCGCTCGAGGAGTCCGGCCTGTTCGAACTGGGTCAGCACCCGGTAGATCGTGGCGAGTCCGACGTCGACGCCATCCTTCGCCAGCTGCCGGTACACCTCTTCGGCTGTCATGTGCCGGACTTGGCTGGTCTCGAACAGGTTCAGGATGCGCAGCCTCGGGGTGGTGACCTTGAGGCCGATCGTCTTCAGTTCTTCCGATTTGCCCATCACGCGTTTTCCGGGGTGCGGTCGGGGTGCGGGGGGCACCCACCTGATTCGGTATCATATACGACCTCGAATCCACTGCCGGCGCGTTTCGCTTCGGCCCGCCCGCGCCATGCCGCCCTCCACGCCGACCTTCATCCAGCCCGCCAGCAAGCCGGTCATTCCGCTCGAATCGGCCCTGCCGAATGCCCGCGCGTGCCCTGCCGGCATGCGATCGGGACGCGCGCTGTCGACCGCCGGGCTGCTGGCGCTCGTCCTCGTGCTGGGGGCCTGCGGGGTGCGCATGCCGCAGGCGTATTCGCCGCCCCTCCAGCAGGGCAACGTGATCGAGCAGGAGGCGCTGTCGAAGCTGAAGCCCGGCATGACGCGCTCGCAGGTCAGGTTCGT
>JAIENF010000709.1 GCA_019751575.1 Burkholderiales bacterium | reverse complement strand
TGGATGATCCGCGGGCTGCTGCTCGGCGGACTGCAGAAGGCGGCTGAGGCGAAGGAAAGCTTCCGCAACGCCTGCACGCTCGGCGTGCGCGACGCCTGCTCGCGCTGAGGCCGGCGCGGGCCGGCCGCGCGGTCAGACGATGCCGTCGCGCTTCAGTCGTTCGATGTCGTCCGGGGTCATCGACAGCCGCTTTTGCAGCACCTCGGCGGTATGCTGGCCCAGCGTCGGCGGCGCCGTGTCGTAGGTGATGGGTGTCGCCGAGAAGCGCATCGGGCTCGCCACCATCGGCACCTTGCCGGCAGTCGGATGCGGCACCTCGATGCGCATGCCGCGCGCGATGACCTGCGGCTCCTCGAACACCTGCTTCAGGTCGTTGATCGGGCCGTTGGGCACGCCCGCGCCTTCGAGCGCGGCGACCCAGTCCTTCGTCGTGCGCTTCGCGAACACCGCATCGAGCGTCTCGGTGAGCACCGCACGGTTCTCGACCCGCTTCCCGTTGGTCGCGAAGCGCGCATCGGTGGCCAGTTCCGAGCAGCCAGCCACCTCGCAGAACTTCCGGAACAGGTTGTCGTTGCCGCAGGCGAGGATGATCGCGCCGTCGGAGGTGCGGAACGTCTGGTAGGGCACGATGTTCGGATGCGTGTTGCCCAGCCGGGCGGGCGCCTCGCCGGTCGCCAGGTAGTTCATGCCCTGGTTCGACAGGAAGGCGACCTGGGTGTCGAGCAGCGCCATGTCGATGTACTGGCCCTTGCCGGTCACCGCGCGGTGCGCGATCGCCGCACAGACCGCGATGGAGGCATACATGCCGGTCATGATGTCGACGATCGGCACGCCGACCCGCTGCGGCCCACCGCCCGGCAGGTCGTCGCGTTCGCCGGTGACGCTCATCAGGCCGCCCATGCCCTGGGCCATGAAATCGTAGCCCGGCCGGTCCTTGTACGGGCCGGTCTGGCCGAAGCCGGTGATCGAGCAGTAGATCAGGCCCGGGTTCTCCTTCGACAGGTCGTCATAGCCCAGCCCGTAGCGCGCGAGGTCACCGACCTTGTAGTTCTCGAGCAGCACGTCCGACTGCGCGGCCAGCCGGCGCACGATCTGCTGCGCCTCCGGCTTCGACAGGTCGAGCGTGACCGACTGCTTGCCGCGGTTCGCGCAGACGAAGTAGGCCGCCTCGGCGGTGTCGTTGCCCGCGGCGTCCTTGATCCAGGGCGGGCCGAACGCACGCGAGTCGTCGCCCTTGCCCGGTCGTTCGACCTTGGTCACTTCGGCGCCGAGGTCGGCGAGGTTCTGGCCGCACCACGGGCCGGCAAGCACGCGGGTGAGGTCGAGGACACGGATATGCGACAGCGGACCAGCCAAGTGAGTCTCCGATCAGGGGTTCTGGATCGAACGGATTCGAACCGGGCGGATGGTAGCACCGCCGGAAAATGGGGTCAGACCCCATTTTCCGATGCGCGGGTCAGTCCGCCTCGATCGCGGCAGCCAGCACGGCGCCGAAGCGTGCCGCGAATCGCGCGCCGTCGAGCAGCAGGCTGCCGGCGACCCGCTCCCGCAGCCGCTGCCGGCTCGACGGATCGGCGAGTGCCTGCTGCGCGGCCTCGCGTGCCGCGGCGACGAAGCCGGCCTCGTCCTGCACCGACCACTGCCCACAGCCGGCCGCGGCAAGCAGGCTGGCGCCAACGCGGCTCGCATGCCGGTCGCCAGCCAGCGATATCACCGGCACCCCCATCCACAGCGCTTCGCAGGTGGTCGTCGTGCCATTGTAGGGAAAGCTGTCCAGCGCGACATCGATGTCGGCATAGCGAGCCAGATGCTCCGCAACGCCGGGTTCGCGCGGCAGGAACTGCAGTCGCGCCGGATCGATGCCGCGCCCGGCGAATGCGGCGCGCAGGCGTGCCTGCACGCCGGGCTGTTCGAGGCTGCCCGCCTTCAATGCGAGCACGGAAGCCGGCTCGGCGGCAAGCAGCAGGCTCCAGAGGTCGAGCGTCGACGCG
>JAIENF010000139.1 GCA_019751575.1 Burkholderiales bacterium | reverse complement strand
GACCGAGGACGCACCCAGCCCCAACAATGCCCTCGGCATGAAAGGTGCTGGTGAAGCGGGCATCACCGGCGTCGGCGCGGCGATCGCCGCGGCGATCGACGATGCGATCGGCATCCCGAATGCGATCACCCGGCTGCCGGTGACGCCGCAGCGGCTCAAGGCATTGCTGAAGCAGCACGCGGCCGCTTCGAGGTAGCCATCGCCGCGGCGTGCGGTGCGCAGTTTCCGATGTTTCCCGGGCGGGCATGCCCGGCCATGAACGGAGGTCTCAGATGACGATGACGATGCAGGCGCGCAAGTCGATGGTGATGGCCGTCGCCGTGGCAGGGGCCGTGTTCGCGGGCCAGGCGATGGCGCAACAGGCGTGGCCGGCCAAGCCGATCCGCATGGTGGTGCCGTTCCCGGTGGGCGGCGGTTCCGACTCCACCGCGCGCATCCTGTCGCAGCGGCTGCAGGACCGGCTGAAGCAGCAGATCATCGTCGAGAACCGCACCGGGGCGGGGGGTGCGATCGGCACCGAGTTCGCCGCCCGCGCGGCGCCGGACGGCTACACCATCCTGCTCGGGTCGGCCTCGGAGATCGTGATGCTGCCGGCGGTGGCGTCCAAGCTCAGCTTCGATCCGCTGAAGGATTTCGTCGCGATCGCGCGGGTGGCAGACGTGCCGCTGCTGCTGGTCGCGCATCCCGCGCTGCCGGTGAAGACGGCGCGCGACCTGGCGGAGCTCGCACGCAAGCGGCCCGGCGACATCAACTACGGGTCGGCCGGCAACGGCTCCACCTCGCACCTGTCCATGGCCCTGTTCAACTCGCTGACCGGCACGACGATGGTGCACGTGCCGTACAAGGGCAGCGTCCAGGCGACCACCGACCTCGTGGCCGGCATGCTGCAGGCCGGGACCAACACGATGCCGGCGGCGCTGCCGTTCGTGAAGAGCGGTCGCCTGCGCGCGCTCGCGATCACCACGCCGCGGCGTTCGCCGCTGCTGCCCGACGTGCCCACGGTCGCCGAGTCGGGCGTGCCCGGCTACGACGTGACCCTGTGGACCGGCGTGTTCTCGCCCACCGGCACGCCGAAGGACATCGTCGCCCAGCTGGGCCGCGAGATCGAGGCATCGCTCGCCCAGCCCGATACGCGCGAGGCGCTGGCGAAGCTCGGTTCCGAAGCGAACTTCTCGCCGCTCGAGCCGTTCACCGCCTTCATGAGGGCCGAGTTCGCCAAGTGGGTGAAGGTGACCCGCGAAGCGAACATCCGGCTCGACCAGCAATGACCGAAGCACCGCGCGAACGCGCGGTGGTGCCTGCACGATGAAACCCCCCGCCTTTGCCTACCATGATCCGCAGACCGTCGAAGAGGCCTGCCAGCTGATGTCGACCCTCGACAACGCCCGGCTGCTCGCCGGCGGGCAGTCGATGATGCCGATGCTGAACATGCGCTTCGTGATGCCCGACCACCTGGTCGACCTGGGGCGCGTATCCGCGCTGTCGGCGATCGAGGCGCGTCCGGGCGCGCTGCGCATCGGGGCGATGGCCCGGCAGCGCGACCTCGAGTATTCGCCGGTGGTGCGGGCGCGCTGTCCCCTGCTGGCCGACGCGATCCAGTGGGTAGGCCACCGGCAGACGCGCAACCGCGGCACGATCGGCGGATCGCTCTGCCAGCTCGATCCGTCGGCGGAACTGCCATCGGTGTGCGCAGCACTCGATGCGACGCTCACGGTGCAGAGTGCACGCGGCACCCGTACCCTGGCGTTCGCCGATTTCCCCGCCGGGTACATGACGCCGTCGATCGAGCCCGATGAACTGCTCACCCATGTCGAACTCCCCGACTGGCCCGATGGCCACGGGCACGGGTTCGTCGAGTTTGCGCGCCGCCATGGCGACTATGCCGTGGTGCTCGCCGCCGCGCTGCTGGTGGTCGATGCCGGGGGCAGGATCACCCGCGCGTCGGTCACGCTGGGCGGCATCGGGCCGGCGCCGGTGCGCG
>JAIENF010000076.1 GCA_019751575.1 Burkholderiales bacterium | reverse complement strand
CGGGTGCGGCGCTGGATCTCGGCGAGGCGCTGTCCGCGCAGCTTGCGCCGTTCCGCTTCGTCCGCCGCGCCAGCGATCTTCTGCTGCCACGCGTCGCGTTCCGCGGGCGTGAAGTGGCGCGTCCAGTCACCCTTCGTGGCACCGGCCGGCGGTTGTCCGGCGTTCGCGCGCGCCTGCGGCCGCTCCCCGGCCTCGCCCTTCATCGACTGCGTGGCCTGCGCCATCGCACCGCCGGCAAGGCCGCAGGTGATCACCGCAGCGGCGAGCGTGGCCAGGCCTCGGCCCGGCCGGCGCGCCGCGGGCCGGCGGAGGGGCGCGAGGGGAGAAGCGGTACGGATGTTGTCCTTCGGTCTGCGTTCCATGTGTACTCCGGGCGGTCGTGGTGGAGCAGTCGGCGCGTACCGGACCGGTACGCGTCCTGCCCCTGCACGCAAGTCTCTGCGTGCGGCCCCCGGGTGGCGAACGCGGATTGCAGCCGTTAGCGCGGCAAACCCCGGCGCGCGCAGTCCTCGCTCAGTCGTACACGACCACGCTGCGGATCGACTCGCCGGAATGCATCAGGTCGATCGCGCGGTTGATGTCCGACAGCGGCATCGTGTGCGTGATCAGGTCGTCGATCTGGATCTTGCCGTCCATGTACCAGTCGACGATCTTCGGCACGTCGGTGCGGCCGCGTGCGCCGCCGAAGGCGGTGCCCTTCCAGACGCGGCCGGTGACCAGCTGGAACGGACGGGTGCGGATCTCCTGGCCGGCGCCGGCCACGCCGATGATGATCGACTCGCCCCAGCCGCGGTGGCAGCACTCGAGCGCCTGGCGCATCAGGTCGACATTGCCGATGCATTCGAAGCTGTAGTCGGCGCCGCCGTCGGTCAACGCGACGAGGTACGGCACGAGGTCGCCTTCCACTTCCTTCGGGTTGACGAAGTGGGTCATGCCGAACTGGCGGCCGAGCGCCTCGCGCGCCGGGTTGATGTCGACGCCGATGATCATGTTCGCGCCGGCCAGGCGTGCGCCCTGCACCACGTTCAGGCCGATGCCGCCCAGGCCGAACACCACCACGTTCGCACCCGGCTCGACCTGGGCGGTGTTGATCACCGCACCGATGCCGGTGGTGACGCCGCAGCCGATGTAGCAGACCTTGTCGAACGGCGCGTCTTCGCGGATCTTCGCCAGCGCGATCTCGGGCAGCACCGTGTAGTTCGAGAAGGTCGAGCAGCCCATGTAGTGGTGCACCATCTTCCCGCCGATCGAGAAGCGGCTGGTGCCGTCCGGCATCACGCCCTTGCCCTGCGTGGTGCGGATCGCGGTGCACAGGTTTGTCTTGCGCGACAGGCACGACTTGCACTGCCGGCACTCGGGCGTGTAGAGCGGGATCACGTGGTCGCCCTTCTTCAGCGTGGTCACGCCCGGTCCGACGTCGACCACGATGCCTGCGCCTTCATGGCCGAAGATCGCGGGGAACAGCCCTTCCGGATCGCCGCCCGAGCGGGTGAACTCGTCCGTGTGGCAGACGCCGGTGGCCTTGAGCTCGACCATCACCTCGCCGGCCCGCGGTCCCTCGAGGTCGACGGTTTCGATGACCAGCGGTTGCCCTGCGGCGTAACAGACGGCGGCTTGCGTTTTCATCGGGGTCTCCGGATCGGGATGGCCGATTATCGCGCGGGTCGCGCCGTCGCGGAACGATCCTTGCGCCGCGCCGCGCCGCGCCGCGCTGCGTTGTCGGTGGCGTCAGCGGCCGTCGCGCGCCAGCCGCACGCCGGAAAACTGCCAGCGTGCATCCGGCGGGAAGAAGTTCCGGTAGGTCGCGCGCAGGTGCGAGCGCGGCGTGGCGCAGGACCCGCCGCGCAGCACCATCTGCTGGCTCATGAACTTGCCGTTGTATTCGCCGATCGCGCCGGGCGCGGTGCGGTAACCCGGGTACGGCAGGTAGGCGCTCTGCGTCCATTCCCACATGTCGCCGAACATCTGGCCGGGC
>JAIENF010000020.1 GCA_019751575.1 Burkholderiales bacterium | reverse complement strand
CGCCTCGAACCGCAGGCACAGGCCGGCGGCGGACAGCAGCGCCGGCCCGCTCATGGCCCGCCCGCCGTCCGGCCGGGTGCGCCGGGCCGGAATGCGCCACGGTCGTTCGGGGAGCCCTGCCCCGCGCCCTGGCTGAACGCCAGCGCGACGTTGACCACGAGCGCCACCGCCATCAGCACGATGCCCAGCGCGATGCCCTCGGTGAATGCACCCTTGCTGGTCTCCAGCGCGATCGCAGTCGGGATGGTGCGCGTGTGCCCGGCGATGTTGCCGCCGACCATCAGTGCGCAGCCGACCTCGGACACCACCCGTCCGAAGCCGCTGAGGATCGCGGCCACCACCGCGAAGCGCACCTCGCGCAGCAGCGTGAACGCCGCGCGCAGCCGCGACGCACCGAGCAGGCGAGCGGTCTCGTGCAGTCGCGGATCGGCCGCCTGCACCGCCGCCAGCGTGAACGCGCAGACGATCGGGAACGCGATCACCACCTGCCCGATCGCCATCGCCTCGCGCGTGAACAGCAACTGCCATGCACCCAGCGGACCCTGCCGGGACAGCAGCAGGTAGAGCAGCAGCCCGATCACGACCGTCGGGAGCGAGAGCAGACTCTGGAGCAGCACCACCAGCAACCGGCGCCCGGGGAAGCGGGTCATCGCCAGCACGTAGCCGCAGGCCACCGCGAACGGCGTGGCGATCGCCAGCGCGGCCAGCGACACCTGCATCGACACGCCGATCACCGTCCACAGCGCCGGATCCAGGCTGGCGAGCCGGTACAGCGCCTCGCGCGTCGGTTCGAGCAGTCCCACGCTAGCGCACGGGCTTCGGCACGCCGGGGAAGAACAGTGTCTCGCCACCCACTCGGTACGACCCGATCCGGGCCTGGCCCTCGGGCGAGGTCAGCCAGTCCATCAGCTCGCGCGCCCCCCTGGCATTGACGCCCGGATGGCGTGCCGGGTTCACCGCGATCACCCCGTAGGGGTTGGCCAGCGCCGGGTCGCCCTCGGACAGCACGGCCAGGTCGAGCCTGCTGCGCATCGATGCCCAGGTCCCCCTGTCGGTCAGCGCATGGGCCTGCAGTTCGCTCGCCATCGTCAGCACCTCGCCCATGCCGCGACCGGCGGAGAGGTACCCGGGCCACTTCGGGAGGCCACCGGCCGCCTTCCACAGGTCCAGCTCCATCTGGTGGGTGCCGGAGTCGTCGCCGCGCGACACGAACCGCAGCTGGCGGTCGGCCACCGACCGCAGGGCCGCGGCCGCGCCACCGGCCTTGCGCAGGCCGGCCGGGTCACCCTTCGGACCGACCAGCACGAAATCGTTGAACATCACGTCGCGGCGATCGACGCCATGGCCGGCCGCGACGAAGCGGTCCTCCGCGGCGCGCGCATGGACCAGCACCAGGTCGGCGTCGCCGTTCGCGCCGAGCTTGAGTGCGGCGCCGGTGCCGACCGACACGACGCGCACCGAGTAGCCCCGCGCCTTCTCGAACGGCGGCAGCAGCCAGCCGAGCAGGCCGGAGTTCTCGGTGCTGGTGGTGGTCGCCAGACGGATGACCCGTTCGGCCGCGGGCAGTTCGGCGGCGACGGCACGCGCGGGGACGGCCGTGAAGCCGGCCAGTGCTGCCGCGAAGAGCCCGGCCGCAAGGAACGCCACGGCCATGGCAGCGGAAGCGGCCTTCGAGCACTGCAGGACTTTGTTCATGGGACACCCCGTGGACACGCAAGCAGGCAAACTTACGCGTATCCACCCGAGGCCCTCAATATGAACCCGAATGCCGATTCGACCGCCGCGGCGGTGCACCGCTGGAACCTGGATGCCGCCCGCGCCGCATCGGTGCCTGCGTCCACCGCGCGCCGGGCCGATCCGCCCTGCAGGCAGGGCATCGACCGGTCGCGCCTGCAGCTGCGGCTGTCGGTCTCGATCGGCGAGGCCGGGCCGGCGCACGCGTCGACACACGGCGCCGCACAGGATGCGA
>JAIENF010000582.1 GCA_019751575.1 Burkholderiales bacterium | reverse complement strand
TCTACGGCTTCTACCACTTCGACCAGAGCCCGACCGTGGTGCGCGTGGTCTGCGTGCTCGGCGGCCTGATCGTGGCAACGGGCGCATTGTGGACGACCGTGCAGGGTTCGCGGTTCCGTGCCTTCGCGCTGGAGTCGATCGAAGAGACCAAGAAGGTGGTCTGGCCGTCGCGCAAGGAAACATTGCAGACCACGGGCATCGTGTTCGCGTTCTGCGTGGTCACCGCGATTTTCCTGTGGATCGTCGACGCCAGCCTGCTTTACCTGGTGCAACTCTTGATGGGGCGGACTGAGTGATGAGTGGCAAACGCTGGTATGTCGTTCATGCGTACTCGGGGTTCGAGAAGAGCGTGCAACGCACGCTGCTCGACCGTATCCAGCGCACCGGGATGCAGGACAAGTTCGGCCAGGTGCTGGTGCCGGTGGAAGAAGTGGTCGAGATGAAGTCCGGCCAGAAGTCGATCAGCGAGCGCAAGTTCTTCCCGGGCTACGTGCTGGTCGAGATGGAGATGACCGACGATACCTGGCACCTGATCAAGAGCACGCCCAAGGTCACCGGTTTCATCGGCGGTACGGCGACCAAGCCGACCCCGATCAGCCAGCGCGAAGTCGACAACATCCTGCACCAGATCCAGGAAGGCGTAGAGAAGCCGAAGCCGAAGGTGCTGTTCGAGAGCGGCGAGATGGTGCGCGTCAAGGAAGGCCCGTTCACCGACTTCAATGGCACCGTCGAGGCCGTGAACTACGAAAAGAACAAGCTGCGGGTCGCAGTATCGATCTTCGGGCGCTCGACGCCGGTCGAACTGGACTTCTCGCAGGTCGAAAAGGCCTGAGGCTGCATCCAGGCTGGCGTACATGCCCGGGACGAGAACCCCGGGCAGGCAACTGCAGCATCGCGGCAAACCGCAGCAACCCATCCGGCAGGCAGGCAGACCCACGAGGTCTGCCTGCACGCCACCCCGGGGAGAGCGCAGCGCGCTCGTTTTCACCCGTCATCGAAGGAGCATGAGTCGTGGCTAAGAAAGTCATCGGTTACATCAAGCTGCAGGTCCCTGCAGGCAAGGCCAATCCCAGCCCGCCGATCGGGCCCGCGCTGGGCCAGCGCGGCCTGAACATCATGGAATTCTGCAAGGCGTTCAACGCGGCCACGCAGAAGATGGAGCCGGGCCTGCCGACGCCGGTGGTCATCACCGCCTACGCGGACAAGACCTTCACCTTCATCATGAAGACGCCGCCCGTGACGGTGCTCATCATGAAGGCGCTGGGCATCTCCAAGGGCAGCAAGACGCCCCATACCGACAAGGTCGGCAAGCTCTCGCGCGCACAGTGCGAGCAGATCGCCAAGGCCAAGCAACCCGACCTGACTGCCGCGGACCTCGAGGCAGCCATGCGCACGGTGGCTGGCAGCGCCCGCAGCATGGGCGTCGAAGTGGAGGGACTCTGACATGGCACACGTCTCCAAGCGCTACACCGCGGTCCGCAAGAGCGTCGATCGCGAGAAACTCTATCCGCTGGCCGAAGCCCTGAAGCTGGTCAAGGACAACGCCACGGCGAAGTTCAACGAATCGATCGATGTCGCCATCAACCTCGGCGTCGACGCGAAGAAATCCGACCAGGTGGTGCGCGGGTCGCTGGTGCTGCCGAAAGGCACCGGCAAGACCAAGCGGGTCGCCGTGTTCGCCCAGGGCGACAAGGCCAAGGACGCCCTGGCCGCCGGTGCCGACGTGGTCGGCTTCGACGACCTCGCCGAACAGGTGAAGGCCGGCAACATCAACTTCGACATCGCCATCGCCACGCCCGATTCGATGCGCGTGGTCGGCCAGCTCGGCCAGATCCTCGGCCCGCGTGGCCTGATGCCGAACCCGCGGGTGGGTACGGTCACCGCCGACGTCGCCCAGGCCGTGAAGAATGCCAAGGCGGGCCAGGTGCAGTACCGCACCGACAAGGCCGGGATCATCCAGTGC
>JAIENF010000207.1 GCA_019751575.1 Burkholderiales bacterium | reverse complement strand
GGTCCGTCCACCGAGCGCGCGCCATGCACGCACTTCGGCGGAATGCGGATCACGCTGCCCGGGCCGCACCGCTGCGGCGGCTGCCCGGGTTCGGAATGCTCGAGCGTGCCTTCGAGCACCAGCACGATCTGCCAGGCGGTGTCGTGCGAATGCGGGTGGGCGGCGCCGCCTGCGGCGACATCGCCGAGCACCATCTCGATCCCGGTGCCGAGCGAGGCCTCGACCAGGCGCCGATTGACCGTTCCACCATGGCCCGGAGGCGAATAGGACGGCAGCGTGTCCGGGTGGACGATGCGGGGCGGATGGTCCATCGTGTTCTCCTGTTGGCGTGCGGGACTCAGCCGGTCGTGCGCGCCGCGCCCGAGGCCAGCAATGCATCGATGCCTGCATCGTCGTACCCGGACTCGCGCAGGAGTTCGCGCGTGTGCTCGCCCAGCCGTGGTGCGTTCATCGGATGGCGTGCGGCGACGCCGTCGAAAAAACCCGGCGATGACAGGTGCTTCACCATCCCGATGCCTTCGAACGCACGGGTTTCGGTGGTGCCGCTGCGCTCGAGCTGCGGATCGCCCGCCACGTCGGCCAGCGACACCACCGGCATCGCGGGCATGTTCAGTTCGCGTGCGAGCGAGATCCATTCCGCCACGCCACGCGTATGCGCGACCGATTCGATCACGTCATAGAGCTCATGGAAGCGCGTACCGCGCACGGCCGGATCGGTGACCCGGGGGTCGGTCGCCATGTCCGGACGACCGACCGCCCTGAAGAATCGCGCCCACTGTTCATTGCTGTACGGCGTCATCGAGACGAACCCGTCCTTCGCCCGGTAGATGCGGCGGCCTTCGCGCGTGACCCGGGTGTAGCCGACGGCACCCCCGGGCGCGAAGGTCGCGCCCTGCAGGTGCTCGACCAGGCAGAACGAGGCCAGCGTCTCGTACATCGGCACATCCACCGTGCCGCCCTGCCCGGTGGTGCGCTGGCGCACCAGTGCCGCCAGCATCGCCGAGGCGAGCGCGAGGCCGGCGACCTTGTCGGCGACCAGGCTGGGCACCAGGCGCGGCGTGCCATCGGCATCGGCGTTCAGCCCGGACAGGCCGACCGCGCACTGGATCACGTCATCGATGGCCGGTGCATCGGCGAGTTCATGCGCTTCGGCAAACCCGGTGGCCGCGCAGTACAGCAGCTTCGGATTCATCGCCGCACAGGCCTGTGCCGAGAAACCCAGCCGTGCCATCGGCTTGCGCCGCACATTGTGCACCAGCAGGTCGGCGCCGCGGATCAGTGCCTCGAGCACGGCCTTGCCGTCGGGCTTGCGGATGTCGAGCACGATCGAACGCTTGCCGCGGTTCAGGTTCACGAACACCGGGCCCATCCCGCGTTCCGGTGCCGGCCCGGCGTAACGCATGATGTCGCCCTCGGGCACCTCGACCTTGACCACGTCGGCGCCATAGTCGGCAAGGATCTGCGTCGAATAGGGACCGAACACGACCGAGGTGAGGTCGATCACCCGCACCCCGTCGAGCATCTTCGCTGCTGCTGTCATGGCCGATCCGGGACCCTTCGAAGGCGAGGCGCTGATGTTACCTCAGGGCCATGGGCCTGCCGACGGCGGAGGTGGGCCTCCCGGCAAGGCCGGGCGTATCATCGCCACTCCTTCCCGATGGCTGGATCCACGTGACGCACATCGTCCTCTCCGCCGCATTCCTCGCAGCCGCCACGATTGCCGTCGCTGGCTCGTTCGCCGCCAGCGCCCACGCGCAGACGGCGGATCCCGCCACCTTCCCGACGCGGCCGATCCGCATGGTGGTGCCCTATGTGCCGGGCGGGCTGCCCGACACGATGGGACGCATCGTCGCGCAGCGACTGGGCGACGCCTTCCGCAGGCCGGTGCTGGTCGACAACCGCCCCGGCGCCGGCGGCATCATCGGCACCGAACTGGTCGCGCGCGCGCTGCCCGACGGCT